>JAEWSS010000327.1 GCA_023459755.1 Verrucomicrobiota bacterium
CCCTATGGCACCCGCATGACCGACGCGGAGGGGAAACAAATAAAAGGCATCTCCGAAGAAATGGTCAGCGACCTGCTTTCTCCGGTTCGTGCGGCGAAATGTCCCGGCTGCAATCGTTTTATTCCGCTGTTCAGCTTTATGAATTTGGGTCAGTGCCCGATCTGCGGCATGACGCTTTCGCGCCCCGCCCGCAGTTTCAATGATGAAATCGACATCCAGATGCGTTCGTCCGACTCCGACGGCGACGGCATGCCGAACATTTTTGAACTGAAATATCCGGAATTTCTTAATCCGACCAACCCGCTTGATGCTAAATACGACCGGGATAACGACGGATTTACCAATCTTTATGAATATATGTGCGGCACCGACATTGATGATTCAAAAAGTCATCCGCCGCTTACCGACCTGATCTACATAGAGAGCGCGCGTTCGCCGCTGCTGAGCGCCCAGCTGGAATCGGCCGATCCCGACAGCGGAACGGTGAAATTCACAATCGGCGGCAAGGGTCGTCCGCGTGAATACAAGGTTGGCAACACGGTCTCCTTTGATCGTCGGAGCATGACAATCAGTCAGATTCTGTCGCCGGACAGCGTCCAGCTGAAACTCAACGGCAGCGGTAAAGAGTTTGTGGTTCGCAAGGGCGTCGCCGCCGAACTGCCGGAAGAGGAAATGACAGTGATGAATCTTGGAACGAACAAACTGCAGACCGGCGTTAAAGTCGGCTCGGTAATCGAAATCGGCAACAACTCCACCGGCAAGGAAAAGTGGAAGGTAACCGAGATGAACATGAAGAATGCCACCGCCACACTTGAAGGAGCAGACGGAAAGATTTACGAGTTGACCGCGCAGTCCAAGATTACTTCGCGGGCAAGGAAGCCGGAATAGAATTTAACAGGAATTTTTCTTAAACAATAAAATAAGGTAAGGAAGCATGAAAGGATTGGGAATACCCAAATTTCCGAATCGGTTCTGTTCTCTGTGGGTAGCCGGACTTCTGGCGCTACCTGTCGGGGTTGCTGCGGCCGCCGAGCAGGCATGTCTCGGCAGTGAAGCGTGCAACAACGCCGCGGAACAGATTGAGCAGGACTACACCGCGAAACTCGACGCGGCGCGAAAAGCAGCGGCGGAGGCCGAAGAATTAGCTCAGAATGGTAAATATTCTGACGCCGACGCGGCTTATGAGCGGGCGGAATTTATTCTTGCCGCGCTGTCCGGAGACGCGGCCAAGTCCGAGCGGGCGGCGGTGTCGCTGGCGCGCACCAACATGAAGGCCGCGTGGTGGCAGGCAATAATGCTGGAGGCCAAGGATTTGGCCAACGCCGGCAATTATGCCGACGCAGTTCGCAAAGCGTCCGACGCGCTTATGGTTGACGAAAGCAAAATCGACGAGGTGAATGACTTCATCACTTTCTGTCAGACCAGGGTAAAGGCGGAAGCGTTCCGGCAGAAAACCGCGGCCAATGCAGTGATTCCCAATCTGCTTTCCGATGAAGAGCAGATCGGTCTGCTTTTCCGGGAAGCCGATATTTACGAGCGGGCCTACCGCTACACCGAAGCTGAACGCAAACTTCAGGAAGTCTTTTTGATCGACCCGATCAACTGGGACGCCAATGTCAAACTTCGTCAGCTTTACAACAAGTTGTATGGCGCGGCGAAACTTCAGTCCGAAGGCGTGATGCGCGGCATCTCCGCCAATTCGAGCTGGGTATATGTCACGCAGGTCGTGGCAAACAAGGTCAGTTTTGAGCCGAAAGATACGATGCGCGAATACAGCGCGTCCGGCGACCTTTATGCCAGACTGGCCAATATCAAGGTCAATGCGGTTTACGATGACAGCACTATTTATGATGTCATTGACGAGCAGAACCGGAATTTGACCCGCGAAGCCGCCGATCTCAACGCCTCCATTCTGATGCAGTTTCCGCATCAGGTCGGAGAGGCGCTTCCAAAGATTTCAATGGAAGTCAACCAGATTCCGCTTACCGATCTTCTGCGCTACATCTGTCTGCAAACCGGACTCAAGATGAAGGTTGAAGACCGGGCGGTCGTTCTCGGGTTAAGCTCCATGGATGATCTTTCCACCAGACGTTTTTCGATTTCCGCAGAAATGATCCAGGATATCGCCGAAAGTGCTAATCCGTATTACCACCTTGGCAACGTTCTGCTCGCAGCCGAAGAAGGCGGCGGCGGTGGCGGGGCCGGCGGCATGGGCGGCGGCGGCGGAGCCATGGGCGGAGCCGGTGCCATGGGTGCCGGAGCCATGGGCGGAGCCGGTGCTATGGGTGCCGGAGCCATGGGCGGAGCCGGTGCCATGGGCGGAATGGGAATGGGAATGGAAATGATGGGCATGATGGGCATGGGCGTTGGTGGAAAAAACACCACGTCCGATGACAATGGCCGTCTTTCGCCGACGATCACTGCCGCACAGGCAAATGCCTCGTCCACCTATCAGTCCGGCGTGGCACAGGGACTTGGTTCGCTGGGCCTGAGCATGGATTCGCTGGGCATCGACACCAGCAACAGCGACAGCAGCAAAGACTACAATGAGATGGGAAAACTTGGCTCAGCCACACCACCACTCACCACACAGAGCATGATCAATTACTTCCGTAGCCGCGGAATTGAATTTCCGGACAACGCAACAATCACCTATAATCGCCGCAAGGGTGAAATTCTGGTGACCAACACGGTGGAAAACCTCCGTAAGATGGGCGATCTGCTCGCACTTTTGGACTCGGTGCGCGCACCGATGGTGCAGGTCGAGGCCAAGATGGTTGAAATTGCCGACACCGACGTCAAGGAACTTGGGTTTGACTGGTATCTGAATATCAATCAAAACGATGCCGAAGGGCACTGGGAGGTTCCCACCAACGAGAATCCGCTGCGTCACTACAGTGCCAGCGACGCCAACTCGTCCAACGGCACGGAAACGAATTACCGGGTTATTAATAACCTGAAGATTTTCCCGAATTTCGGCGAATCGCTGTTCGGGAAAAACGGTAATGTCAATTTGAGCCTGACCGTCAATGCGCTTGACCAGTCCGACCGCGCCGAAGTTTTGACCAGCGCCAAACTGCTGCTCACCAGCGGCGATCTCGGAATTATCAAGTCAATTGAAAACTACAAGTTCCCGGATTCCTGGGATTCGCCGGAAATCAATCTGGACAACGACACGGTGGAGATCACCATGCCGATTCCGGAATTCGATGACGGCAACGAAATCGGTACGGTCTTTGCCTGCCGCCCGATTGTCAATCCGGACAACTACACCATAAGTCTTTACATCTATCCGCAGGTGACGGCGTATATCGGTCATAGCGATTCCAGCTACCCGGTAAAACTTGAGGCCGGCACAATTTACACCAGTGCCTCCACCGGTACCACCGGAACCACCACCACTACGGCGAAGGTTCCGATCATCTCCACCACCGTGGATATGTGGATGCCGGAATTTGCGGTGCGCGAGATGGAAGTCAACGTGCAGGTTTACGACGGCGCCACCGTGGTTCTGGGCGGCATGACCGAACAGTACAACACGCAGCGCGACGACAAATGGCCGGTTATCGGCGAGATTCCGTTGCTCGGCAGACTGTTCTCCAGTCAGATGGAGATGCACGAAAAGCGCTCTCTGCTGATCTTCGTAACCGCTCGTCTGATGAATACCGACGGCACTCCGTGGAGAAGTCGCGAGCCGTTCGGCGTACCGGATTTCATTTGGTAAACAACAACACTGCCGGAGGCAAAGATGTTTTTGAAAATAACTAAAGGGTGTCTGACCGCGTCGATGCTGTTATGCTCGACTGCGCTCTGTGCGCAGGCTCCGGGAACGGAGGACGAGGTCAAACGCAATGTTACCGTGGAGGAAGTTCTTCACGATGAACGCTACAGCGCGGCGGAAAAATTCGCGGCCGACGCCGGGAAGGACTTCACCGAAGGGAAGTATGAATCGTCCATCGCCAACAATCTGAAGGCGTGGAAAATCTATGAATCAATCGGCAAAAGCGCGTTTCTGGACGGCAAGATTCTGAACTGTCGGAAACAGATCGCCGCCGGATACCGCTGCTGGGCGGACGACTTGGCAAAAGAGGCCGAGAAACTTTCCCGCAGCGAACAGTATGATGACGCGATAAAGAAGGCTAAGGAAGCTGCGGCGATGAGCCCCTCGCTGAAGGGTGAAATCGACAAGGCGATCGAACGCTATCAGACCGAGAAGAAAGGTGTCGAAAGCCGCAACAAGGTTACCGAGGCCAAAGTGGTTCCGGATCAGGCCGGTGTTGACGCCAGAGTGGAGACACTTCTGGCTCAGGCGAGCAACCTTTACCGCAACGGCCGGGTGGTCGAAGCCAAGGAAAAATACAACGAGGTTATCACCATCGACCGCACGAACTGGACGGCCCTGCGCGGCGTCCGCGCCTGCAATATCGCACTGCTGCGCGCCGGTGACGTCCGGGCGGCAACCGATGCCGAACGCATGGAGGTCGAAGCAGCCGGTGCATATACGGTCCCGCTTCGCAAAATGGGAGACGCGGAAAGCAAACAGCTGACCAATGCCAAACCGATTGCCAAGCAGGTCTCCAGCGCTGAAAACGGGCTCCAGGATCGGGTGGGAAGAATCATCATCTCGGAAATCTCACTCACCGGCGAACAGTTGCCCGATGCGCTGAACATTGTAATGGAAGAAGCCCGCAACAACGATCCCTCCGGTCAGGGCGCGAACATCGTGCTGATTTGGCCGGACGGCTATAAAGTTGACATGTACGGCACTCCGTACAAAGAAATGTCGCAGCTTGACAACCTGATGATGCAGACCCAGGCCACCGCGGCCCAGGGCCGCAACAACGCCCGCCGTCAGAACACCCGCAACAACGCCCGCGGAAACGCCGGAGCAGCGCAGCAGGGTGCAGGCATGATGCTGCCCGAAATGGCGGGAATGATGCCGATGGGCGCCGGCATGATGCCGGGAATGATGCCGATGGGCGCCGGGGCCGGAGCAATGGCGCCGGGAATGCCGGCTGGAAACTACGGACTGGACAACACTGCGGCCGAACCGGAAACTTATCCCAAAATCGCGCTCAATATGAGCAATGTTCCGCTTGAGGAAATCATCAAGCGTATCTGCGAGCAGGCCGGGTTGAAGTACAAGGTCGATAATAATGCCATTGTGGTGGCGCCCAAAACGGTTGCCATCGGCGATATGGAAATCAAGCTGTTCCCGCTCAAGCGTGAGGCGCTGCTTGCCACCGACTTCTCCAATCCGCAACAGCTGATGTATTTCTTCGCCAGCCACGGCATTCTGTTCCCGACCGGATCAAGCATTGTCTACGACTGGCGCAACAGCCGGCTGATCGTCAACAACACCGCCGACAACCTCGCCAAGATCGAAGAGCTGATTCAGACTCAGCTCAACATCAAAGACGTTCAGGTGCAGATTCAGGCGAAATTTGTGGAAGTCACACAGAACGACCTCAAGGAACTGGGATTCCAGTACTCGCTTGAGCGTTCGCTGATTGACACCACCACCGGCCTCGCCGGCGACACCAACGGACAGCTTCAGTTCAATCAGAACGACTCCATCATGCGTCACCTCAACAACACCAACGACCGGGTGTTCACCTATTCCGGCGCCAGCGACGGGTACAAATAAGGCGTCAGCGTATTCGCCCTTGACTGGACGGATTCGCGCGACGTGCTGTTTGCCCCGCGGGTGACCACATTGAACGGTGAAACCGCGGTTATTAAGATGATCCGCCGGATATACTTCCCCGATGACTGGGATGAGTCCACGCAGACCACCACTCAGGCCGATTACTCCAACGCCGTCATGTACAGCTATATCGGACCGGTGCCGAACTTCGACAGCGAACCGACCGATATTGGTATTCAGATGGTGGTCAAACCCGAGGTCGATCTGGCCAACCGCACCATCACCATGCGTATGACGCCGCAGGTTCGGCAGTTTGTCGGCTGGACCACCTATGAGTACGAGCAGACCGGAACGGCTTTCCCGCCGGACGAACACGGCAACACCGTTAAGG
>JAEWSS010000328.1 GCA_023459755.1 Verrucomicrobiota bacterium
CCACCTCGGCGCGGCCATTGACGATTTTAATCGCCTTGCAATGGCAGTGCCGGACGCATTTGTAACAGTCCTGGCATTCCGCCCGGACCGTATAGACTGGAAACTGGCGATTCATTTTCTCTTACTCCGGAAAAAGTTTTTTCAACAGATCAAGCATCACCCCGCCGTCCACCCGGTTGTAAACCTTGCCGTCAACGATGACGTTCGGTCCTTCCGAGCAACAGCCCGCGCACAATCCGCCGGCCAGATCGACGTCCACGTCGTCTTTCAATCCGTGCTCCTCCAGATATTTCTCGGCAATCTCCACGTTGCGGGCATTCCCCCGCGAAAAGCAGGAACTGCCGATACAGATTACGATTTGCGGTTTTCCCATCATGTTCTCACTCCCCGAAAACGGTTCCGCGCCCGGGCCGGACGCGGAACTCCATTTCGTATATGAAGGCTACGGTTTATTTATTTGCCGTAGTAAGCCTTCAGGTACAGTTCCTTGATTTCGGAGATCAGCGGATAGCGCGGGTTGGCGCCGGTGCACTGATCGTCGAAAGCCTTTTCCGACAGCTCGTCGACCTTGGCCAGGAAGTCCTTTTCCGGGATGCCGAGTTCCTTGATGCTGGGGGGAATGTCAAGTTCAGCCTTGAGTTTTTCCACTGCGGCGATCAGGGCCTCGACCCGTTCCTCGGGGGTCATCTTGTCCGTGGTCAGCTTGAGGAAGTCGGCGATCATGGCGTAACGTTCCTTGGCTTCCGGGCATTTGTACTGGGAGAACGTCCCCTGACGGGTCGGTTTGCTGGTGCCGTTGAACCGGATCACATGTCCGATCAGCAGGGCGTTCGCCAGGCCGTGCGGCACATGGAACTCCGCACCGAGCTTGTGGGCCATCGAATGGCACAGCCCGAGGAAAGCGTTCGCAAAGGCCATACCGGCGATGGTCGCCGCGTGGTGAATCTTTTCGCGGGCCAGCTCGTTGTCCGGCTGGTTATAGCTCGCGGGCAGGTACTTGAAGACCAGCCGCGCGGCTTCGCGGGCCAGCGCATTGGTGTATTCGCTGGCCATGATCGACACGCGGGCTTCAAGAGCGTGAACCAGAGCGTCAACGCCGCTGTAGGCGGTCAGCTTCTTCGGCATACCCATCACCAGCTTGGTGTCGACAATCGCCATGTCGGGGGTCAGTTCGTAATCGGCCAGCGGGTACTTCATGCCGGTCTTTTCGTCGGTGATCACCGCGAACGGGGTCACTTCGGAACCGGTGCCGGAAGTGGTCGGGATCGCCACCAGCATGGCCTTTTCGCCGAGCTTCGGGAACTTGTAGACACGCTTGCGGATGTCCATGAAGCGGAGCGCGATATCCTCGAACTGAATGTCCGGGTGTTCGTAGAGCATCCACATGATCTTGGCCGCATCCATCGGAGAACCGCCGCCGAAAGCCACGATGGTATCGGGTTTGAACGCCTTCATGCGTTCGGCTCCGCGATAAGCGCAACGCAGGGTCGGGTCCGGTTCCACTTCGGAGAAAACCTCGACCTTGATGTCCATTTCCTTCAGGAAGTCGACCATATTGCCGAGGATATCGGAGTTGACCAGGAAATTATCGGTGACGATGAACGCACGCCGCCGTCCTTCCTCTTTCAGGTCGCGCAGGGCTTCGTTCAGGCAGCCGTATTTGAAGTAGACTTTTTCGGGGACACGGAACCAAAGCATGTTTTCCCTCCGTTCGGCAGTGGTTTTGATGTTCAACAGATGCTTCGGGGCCACGTTCTGGCTGACCGAGTTGCCGCCCCAGGTACCGCAACCGAGGGTCAGGGACGGGTCAAGCTTGAAGTTGAACACGTCGCCGATGGCGCCCTGGCTGGAAGGCATGTTGATCAGCGTGCGGCAGGTCTTCATGTCCGTGCCAAAACGCTTGATGCGGTCCAGGTTGTTCGGGTTGGTATAGAGTACGCTGGTGTGGCCGAGGCCGCCGAAGTCCAGCAGTTCCTGGGCGCGTTTCAGGGCCGCGTCGAAATCCTTCGCCTTGTACATGGCCAGCACGGGGGAGAGTTTTTCCACGCTGAACGGATAATCCGCCCCGACGCCGTCGGTTTCGCCGATCAGCACCTTGGTGTAGGGGGGCACTTCGATTCCGGCCATGGCGGCGATCTTCACCGCGCTCTGTCCGACGATGTTGGCGTTCAGCTTGCCGTCGATCACCAGGATTTCGGCGACTTTCTTCGCTTCTTTGGCGTTCAGGATATAAGCGCCGCGCTTGACGAATTCTTTCTTGACCTCGGCGTAAATGGCCTCCACCACCACCACCGACTGTTCGGAGGCGCAGATCATGCCGTTGTCGAAAGTTTTGCTCTGAAGAACCGAGCTGACGGCCATCTGAATGTCGCAGGTTTCGTCCATGATCGCCGGTGTGTTGCCGGGACCGACGCCGACTGCCGGAACACCGCTCGAATAAGCGGCTTTTACCATGCCGGGGCCGCCGGTGGCCAGGATCATGTTGATGTCGGGATGGCTCATCAGGTGTTTGCTCTGCGCCACGGTGGGCTCGTCGATCCAGGCGATGATGCCTTCGGGGGCGCCGGCCTTGACGGCGGCGTCCAGCACCACTTTGGCGGCGGCGATCGTGCTTTTCTTGGCACGCGGATGGGGACTGAAGATGATGCCGTTGCGGGTTTTCAGCGCCAGCAGGGATTTGAAGATCGCCGTGGAGGTCGGGTTGGTCGTCGGCACGATCCCGGCGATGATGCCGACCGGTTCGGCGATTTTAATGATCCCGAACGCGTCGTCGTATTCGATTTCACCGCAGGTCTTTTCATTCTTGTAACGGTTGTAAACGGATTCGGAAGCGAAATGGTTTTTGATCACTTTGTCTT
>JAEWSS010000329.1 GCA_023459755.1 Verrucomicrobiota bacterium
TCACCGAGCAGTGCAGTTTCTCCTCCGGCAGTTCGCCGAGCCGCGCCACTATATCCTTATTGGTGATCTTCATGGCCTCGTCCAGCGTCTTGCCGATAATCAACTCGGTCAGCACCGAACTCGACGCGATGGCCGAAGCACAGCCGAAGGTCTTGAATTTTGCTTCGCTGATGCGGCCGTCCTTATCCAGTTTAAATGTCAGTTTGAGTGCGTCGCCGCAGCTCACATTGCCGACCTCGCCGGTTCCGTCGGGGTTTTTAATCTCCCCCACGTTGCGCGGATTCAGAAAATGATCCATCACCTTGTCATTGTAATCCCACATAATTCACTCTCCTTTCAGGGCTCGAGCGCGGCGAAGGCCGCGGCGATCTCCCCGATTATAAAATCAACCGCGGCGTCGAGTTTTATTCTTGAACTTGACTCCGCACCGCGGACTTTAAATTCAACTTCGCCGTCGGCCAGCGTCTTGGGAGAAACCACCAGCCGGAACGGTATGCCGATCAAGTCGGCGTCGTTGAACATCGACCCGGCCTTTTCGCCGCGGTCGTCAAACAGGACTTCCACGCCGCGCTTTTCGAGTTCGGCGCACAACTTTGCGGCGGTGTCGCCGCAGTCGTCCTTGCCCGGCAGAATGGCGATCACATGCACCTGATACGGTGCGATCGACACCGGCCAGACCGGTCCATACTGATCGTTGCACTCCTCCATCACCACCGCCATGGCGCGGCCGACGCCGATGCCGTAGCATCCCATCACCATCGGATGGCTTTTGCCGTTTTCGTCCAGATAGCAGCAGTTCATCGCCTCGGAATAGCGGGTTCCGAGCTGGAAAATATTGCCGATCTCGATACCGCGCACCATTTCCAGCGGAGTATCGTCCAGAACGCACGGATCGCCGTCGCGCACGGTGGCGATGTCGGTGACGGTGACTTTTGACGGGTCGGCGCAGTCGCGCTCGAAATTGAAGTTGAGGTAATGGAAGCCCGGTTCGTTGGCGCCGACCACCAGATTGGAGCTTTCCGCCACCGAGCGGTCGATAATGATCCTGACCTTGGACGGATCAACCGACAGAATCGACGCATATCCGGCCACACAGCCGATCGCTTCGATCGAGGGGCCGTCCGCGAACTTCAGTTCCGGGGCTTTCGCCGCGTTCTGCAGTTTGGTTTCGTTGACCTCGAAATCGCCGCGGATCATGGCGAAAATCAATTCTCCGGTGATTGCGTTCTGATAAAACACCGCCTTGCCGGTCGCGGCCTTGTCCACGCCGAGGAACCCGGCGACCTCTTCGATGGTGGTCTGACCGGGCGTCGCCACCTTTTCCAGCGGCAGCGGAGCCGACTTTTCAAACTTCCAGTCCGCCACCGCGATCTCGCGGTTGGCGCGGTAGCGCCGGTCGTGCGACACAAAAATTGTATCCTCGCCGCAGTCGCACAGTTCCATGAACTCGTGCGAGACCTTGCCGCCCATCATGCCGGAGTTGGCCTCGATCGAAATGAAGTTCTTCATGCCGATGCGCTTGAAGATGCGGTCATAGGCTTCATGAACCCGCATGTAATACGGCTCCAAGTCGGCCTGGGTGGTATGAAAACTGTAGGCGTCCTTCATGGTAAATTCACGCACGCGGATCAAACCGGCGCGCGGACGGGCCTCGTCGCGGTACTTGGTCTGGATCTGATACAGCATGGCCGGCAGCTGTTTATAGCTGGTCAACTCGGTGCGCGCCAGCTGCACCACGGCCTCTTCGTGGGTCATGGCCAGAACCATCGGCTTGTCGTTGCGGTCCTTGAAGCGGAGCAGTTCGTCGCCGATCGCGTTGTAGCGGCCGGACTCCACCCAAAGGTCGGCCGGCAGGACCACCGGCATTTCGACTTCCTGCCCGTCCACCCGGTTCATTTCCTCGCGGATGATCTGTTCGATCCTGGCCACCACCCGCTTGCCCAGCGGCAGCAGCGAGTAGATACCGGCGGAGACGTTGCGCACATAGCCGCCGCGGATCAGAAATTTATGACTTACCGTCTTGGCGTCCTTCGGGTCTTCCTTGAGACGACGACCAACCAGTTTGCTCATCAGCATTTTGCCGTTACTCCTCAAAGCGATGGTCTTCGCCATAGCCGTAGTTTTCGATAACGTAATCAATATCCTTGTCGCCGCGGCCGGAGCAGTTCACCAGAATTGACCCGGAGTGCATGGTCTTGGCCAACCGCATCGCATAGGCGATGGCGTGCGAACTCTCAAGCGCCGGAATGATGCCCTCGTAGCGGGAAAGTTTGAAGAAGGCATCCACCGCCTCCTCGTCGCTCGCGGTGTCGTAATCGACCCGTCCGCAGTCGCGCCAGAAGGCGTGTTCGGGGCCGACGCCGGGATAGTCGAGGCCGCTGGCCACCGAATAGACCGGTTCCGGATTGCCCTCTTTGTCCTGGAGCAGAATGCTCTCGAAACCGTGAAGTTTGCCCTTGCTGCCGAACTTCATGCTCGCGGCGTTGTCGCCGATCTTGCTGCCGCGGCCGAGCGGTTCAACGCCGACCAGCCGGCACGGGGTGTCCAGAAACGCCGAGAACATTCCGGCCGCGTTGGAGCCGCCGCCCACGCAGGCGGTGACCACGTCGGGCAGGAAGCCGGTCATTTCCTTGAACTGCTCGCGGGCCTCCACGCCGACCACCATCTGGAAGTCGCGCACCATCATCGGGAACGGGTGCGGCCCGAGCGCGGAGCCGATGCAGTAGATCGAGTCCTTGTAATTTTTCGCGTAAGATTCAAAAGCGGAGTCAACCGCCTCCTTGAGCGCCCGGAGCCCGTGGGTGGCGGGAACCACCTTGGCGCCGAGCACCTTCATCCGCGCCACGTTCGGCGCCTGCTTTGCAATATCGACCGTTCCCATGTGAATCTCGCACTCCAGCCCGAAATAGGCGGCGGCGGTGGCCAGCGCCACGCCGTGCTGACCGGCGCCGGTTTCGGCGATCAGCCGTTTTTTGCCCATGTACTTGGCCAGCAGTCCCTCGCCCATGCAGTGATTCAGCTTGTGGGCGCCGGTATGGTTCAGGTCTTCGCGTTTCAGATAGATCTGGCAGTGTCCGAGTTTCTGGGAAAGTTTCTGGCAGTGGTAAACCGGCGTGGGACGGCCCTGAAACTCGCGGCGGATGCGCCGAAGCTCGCTGATGAACTGCGCCGACTTGCAGATGGTCATATAAGCGTCGTATATTTCTTCAAAAGCGGCTTTGAGTTCGGGTGGAAGAAATGCGCCGCCGTATTCGCCGAAGTAGCCGTTGCGATCCGGATAATCGCTGAAGTAGGTTGAAAAGTCCATACTCGAAACTCCTTTTGTTTTTATTATCAGATAATATACCACATGCGAATAAAAAATACAAAGCCTCCGCACCGGTTCCTTTCTTGAATTTTCGCGTTCATCGCAGTATATTAACCCAAAGGGAGAAAAAGGGAAACGGGGAATCGACAAAACGGCGGCGGCCGCAACAGGGGGAACGAATGGACGTTGAC
>JAEWSS010000330.1 GCA_023459755.1 Verrucomicrobiota bacterium
TGGTGGAGAGCGTGCACTGCAATATGATGGCCAAAAGTCGTCAAATTCCGGCGATGTCGCTTTACTATCCGGAACGGGTTGACGATCAGCGGCTTTGCTGGGCGATGTCGCTCTACTGTCATCACCGTTATCTCGGCGACCCGGCCAAGGCCGCGCTGTTTGACGATCAGGCCGCGTTCCACATTTTTGAAAACGCTCATTTCGACCAGCTGTTCAAAGGCCGTCAGCTGGTTCGCACCGCCGTTTTCGGCGAGGCGATCGGGCGTGAGATCGATCCGTATTACAATCTTCGCACCCGCGACGTGCTTTGCTCGCTCGGGCAGGCGATGACCATGAACAACCTGCCGTGGACGATGACCGACGGCTCCGACGCATCCGACTTCAATTTGATTGTGGTCTCTTCTCCGCTGATGAGCGACGGGCAGATCAGTACGCTCGCCGCTTCCGGAGCCACGTTGCTGTGGGACGAATTTGCCGGAACATGGAATCTTGATCCGGTCACACCGCGTCCGGCGGTCGAACTGCAGAAACTTTTACGCGGCGCAAAGGTCGTCAACGTTCCGCATGACAGACTGAGCGGACATTACTACAAGCGCTGTGCGGTGAAGAACGCCGCCGATCGCGAGCCGGGCAACTGCGGCGAAGAGGGAAAATGGCGGCTGTCAACGCCGGAGGAAAATAAGGCGAAGCGTGAAATGATTGATTTTGTCGCCTCGTTTCTGGACGGCGGCGCCGATATAAAGGTGGCAGGCGCGCCGGACGGGGTGCTGGTATCGGCGTTCTATGATGAAAAACGTCCGGAACTTGCTTTGCATGTCTGCAATGCGGCCGGAACGCTTATCCAGCCTCCGGTTCCAGGTTTTGGCTCTTCCGATGTGGTGGAGTTCCCTGAATTGGCCGACGTGATCGTTTCACTGCGCAAGCCTGAATTATGGCGCGACCGTGTGTTTACGCTGGCGGAGCTTTACACCGAGCAGCGCGGCGGCGACGGGCTGATTGTGCAGGCGCGCGACGAAGGCGACCGCATCGAGGTGAAGATTCCGTCCGGACTGATAAAGGAGTTTGCGCTGGTGGTGGTCAAACCGTAAACAGCGCGTCGGAGCCGACCCGCACCCGGCGGGTCTGGTCGATGCAGACGGTCGGCCATTCATGACCGAACTCAAGCCCGGCGGCCACAAAATCTGGCAGCAGCGGGAGCTGTGACTCGAACAGGAGTTGCAGCTCCTCTTTTTTTGCGCAGTCGGTGAATTGACCGAAGATCACCCCGGCGGCCTGATGGAAAACGCCGTTCAGCGCCAACTGGGTCAAACAGCGGTCAAGTCGGTATCCGGCCTCGCCGATGTCTTCAAGAATCAGCAGTCTGCCGGTGAAGTCGGGGAGGTAGGACGAGCCGCATTGTGCGGCCAACACCGTCAGATTCGCGGCGATCGGCAATGCGGTAAGGCCGGATTCTCCGCGCAAAATCGAAAGTTTTCCGAGTTCGGACGGCCGTTCATCAAACAGCGGTGCCAGTCGCTTTATCGCCTCGGAGTCGTTAAAAAGCCGCTCCAGCCGGATCGCCATTGGCGCCGCCCACGGCCGGCCCGCGCTGCGTGACAGCATGGCCAGATGCAGACTGGTGATGTCGCTGTAGCCCAGCACCGGTAGATCGCGTTCACGGAGCAGATCGTAGTTTATTCCGTCCAGAAGATGCGCCGCGCCGAACCCGCCGCGGGCGCAGATCACCATATCCACGGTCGGATCGTTGAAAGCGCGGTGCAGGTCGTCCAGTCTGGCCTGTCGTGAGGCGGAAAGCCACGGCCGCGCGTCGTCCTTCAAGCCGATGTTCGGCATTATGCTGACCTTTATGCCATGCGACTCCAGCGCCGCTGCGCCGGATTTTACAAGTTCCGGGTCGGCCGGTCCGCTTGGCGACACCACCGCAACGTGGCCGATGGCGGTGAATATTCCGCTCATGACTCGGCGTCCTCCCATTCGGCGGTTGGATTCATTGCGTAGAAGATGTTGCGGATGTCCGCCGGTGGCGGAGCGGTGAATTCCATGATTTTCCCGGTCAGCGGGTGCGGTATCTTTATCTTCCAGGCGTGGAGCATCTGACGGTCCAGATGCAGATGCTTGCAGCCGCCGTACAGGTGGTCGCCGAGGATCGGGTTGCCGATGTAGGAGAGATGCACCCTGATCTGATGGGTGCGGCCGGTGAGAATGTTTACTTTGAGCAATGCCACCGGCAGATCTTCGTAAAGTCCGGTACGCTCCACGTCATACAACGTTATGGCCTCCTTGCCGTTTCGGTCCACCACCGCCATTTTTTGACGGTTGACCGGATGGCGGCCGATCAAGGTCTGAATCCGTCCGGAGCGTTCGCGCGGCACGCCGGAAGTGACGGCAAGATAAGTCTTTGAAACTTTTCTGTCCGCGAAGAATCCCGACAGCGCAAACTGTGCCTGCGGAGTTTTGGCCACGATCAGACAGCCGGAGGTGTCCTTGTCCAGCCGATGGACGATGCCGGGACGGCCGCCGGTTCCTTCAAACTCGTCGAGCATTTCCGGGTAGCGGCCGAGCACGGCGTTGACCAGCGTGCCGTCCGGGTTGCCGGCCGCCGGATGAACAACCAGTCCGGCGGGCTTGTTGATGACCACCATGCAGGCGTCTTCGTAGAGTATTTCGTAATTGAAATTTTCGTCCGGTTCCGGGATCGGTTCGCCGCTTTCGGCTTCGGCGATTTTCAGTTTCAGCGTCATTCCGCCGCGCACCGTCGCTTTCGGAACGGTTTCCGCCGCGCCGTCCACCAGAACTTCGCCGTTTTTTATCAGCTTCTGGAGATAACTGCGCGAAGCGTCGCGGATCAGGCGGGCCAGGCAAACGTCCAGCCGCACTCCGTCCACGTCCGCCGGCACAACCAGCTCTATTTCACGCAGTGCCATTTCAGCGCTTTCCGTTCGCTTCCGCCTTGCGTTCGAGCGAAGCAAAAGCGTCTTTTCCCAGCGCGAAAAAAAGCAGCAGCAGCACTCCGAGCGGAATCAGCACCAGACAGACTATTTGAGATGTGGAAAAGGTTCCCCACACACCGCGTTCGGCGTCGCCGCGCAGAAACTCCAGCAGAAAACGCAGGATTCCGTAACCGACGATATAGGCCGAAAGTGCTACGCCGCGCCGCGCTTTGCGTACCAGAACGAAAAGCACTATGCCCAGCGCCAGATTAGCCGCCGACTCGTAAAGCTGCACCGGATGCACCGCTTCTCCGCCGCCGATTCCCGACTCTAAAGGGAAATGAACTCCCAGCGCGCATTCCGTGGCCGCACCGTAACAGCAGCCCTGCAAAAAACAGCCGATCCGGGCGATGGCATGGCCGATTGCCAGTGCCGGAGCCATTACGTCCAGCACCGCGATCATACTGAGTTTGTGTCGTCTGGCATAAAGTACAACCAGTGCCGCCGCCAGAAAAAAACCGCCGTAAAAAACCAGACCGCCCTGATCGATCCGGAAGACCGACAACCAGCCGCGTTTTGCGTATATTTCCCAATTCAGCATCACATAAAATATCCGCGCTCCGATTACTCCGCCGAGCAGTACGCAATAGAATATCAGTGATGCCGCCTGGTCTTTACTGATTTCGGCGTATTTGCGGTTTGCACACATCAACTCATAGGCCGCGATCGCCGCAATCGCCGCCATTACTCCGTACCAGTGTATCTGTATGAAACCAAGATCAAGAAATATCGGATGCATGATTATGCGGCTTTCCGTTTTGCCAGCATTTCGATCACTAACACCAGTAATATTCCGAACGCCACCAGTCCGGCAGTGGCGAAAAATGTTCCGTCAAAAGTCTCCGGCAGCACATTTTTTACTTCCAGCTGTTCCACCGGAAGTCCTTTTGCCGCCGCTTCCAAATATGCCGTGTTGCCGGTGTTGACAATCTTTCCCTCCGCTGTTTTCAGCGCCCACTGCACAGTGTCCTGCCACGGCCACAACCGCCATAAACTGCCGATCATAAAACCGATCAGTGTGGCCATAGTCACATTGCGCACGGTTTTCAAGAGGTAGTTCAGCAGATGCACAAACGCCCCCAGACCGATCGCCGCGCCAAGCGCCGTCCAGAACAGCGTTCCGAATCCGCTCCAGCTGAAGTTGAGCTTGCTGAAGTCCGCCACCGCTCCCCACACATAATTATACTGACCGAACAGCAGCAGCAGAAACGATCCGGATATTCCGGGAAGTATCATCGCACAGATCACCACCACCCCGGAACCCAGCGACCAATACCATGTGTTCGACGTTGTCGCCGGCACCATGCTGACCAGCCATCCGGCGAACAGCGCTCCGGCAATCAGCCCGGCAACCGTGCCAAATCCCCATTTTTTCACGTCCTTAAACATTACCAGCACCGACGCCATGATTAATCCGAAGAAAAATGCGTATGTCATTGACTGATAATTTGCAAGCAGATAAGTGAACAGTATCGACGCACTTCCCAGCGCCGCCGCCAGCCCGATCGCCAACGCCAGCAGAAAACGCCATGGCAGCGTTTCGTACATTTCACGGAAGCGAAAACCCAATGCCATTTTTAACGTTTTTCTGCTCGCTATTTGCGCAATGGCATTCAGCAACTCTTCAAATATCCCCAGAATAAATGCCATCGTTCCACCGGAAACCCCGGGAATTACATTCGCCACCCCCATCGCAAAACCGGCTCCGCCAACCTTGAAATATGAAAATATGCCTCGACGTTCGTTCGACATCCGTTTTTTACCTTATTGTTTCGTTCATTCTTATATACTAAAACTTTTCTAATATAACCGCTTTTACTGTTTTTTCGCCTTTTTTTTACTTTTTTTCTGCAAAAAATTGGCATTTTTACCTTTTCGCTGTAAATTTAGGCTCGTGCTTTTGTAACCCCATGGTGTAATGGTAGCACAAATGATTTTGGTTCATTTAGTCCAGGTTCGAATCCTGGTGGGGTTGTTTTGCGACGGCGCGGGCGATTTTGTGCCTTGCTCGTCGTCGCTGCTCGGTCGCGTACGTGGGTACGCTC
>JAEWSS010000331.1 GCA_023459755.1 Verrucomicrobiota bacterium
GCTCCGGACGCAAAAAACTGACCGGTTGAGCCGAAGAGTCCGCACCGGAAACGGATGACGGAGAATCGGGCGTTCAGGAATAAGGCTTCGGACGCCAAAAAACTTGACGGCCGGCCGGTTGACCGCCGGAAGCGGAAACGCTCCCGGCAGTGTGATGAAAATAGTTGCGCCGCGGCAACGCGGCTTAATATGAATGCACTGCGACAGGCCGAGTGGCATCTGCCGCCGCAGAGCTGAACCGCGGAACCCGTTAACCGTTCCGCAAAAAATGTGGGAAGCCACAAAGGAGCAAACGATGCCGAAACTGAAGACCCGCAAATGCGCCGCCAAGCGCCTGAAGATGACCGGAACCGGCAAGTTCCGTCACTTCCGCGCCGGCGCACGCCACCTCCTCACCGGAAAAACCGCCAAGCGCAGAAGACATCTGGGCAAGGACGCCGCTATTTCGTCTGCCGAAAGCCGCAGAATCAAAGCCGCGCTCCCGTACGGACTGTAAAAGAAAAAAGGAGTTTGAACCATGTCCAGAGTTACTTGCGCTGTCGCATCCCGCAAACGCCGTAAGCGTCTCCTTGAGCGCGCCAAAGGTTTTTACGGTTGCTCTTCCAAAAATATCCGTACCGCTTATGATGCCGTAGACAAGGCGATGAGCCATGCCTTCATGGGTCGCAAGCAGAAGAAACGTCAGTATCGCCGCCTGTGGACCGTGCGTATCAACGCCGCATGCCGCATGCTCGGCACCAACTACAGCACCTTCATGGACGGACTCAAGAAGGCGAATATCGACCTCAACCGCAAGGTGCTGGCCGATCTCGCGGTCAACGAGTTTCAGGAGTTTAAGGCTCTGGTAGAGAAAGTCTCTCCTGCCAAGTAAGTTCCTGTAGTTTTTAGTAAGTATTTCAACAGCTTGGAAGGTCGGGACTAAGGTCTCCGCCGTTCAGGCTGTTTTTTTTGCAGTCAAACCATATAGGTGGAAAAATGACGATTGTCGAACAGATCTCCGAGGCGCTCGCAAAGGCCGGAACCGACCTTGCCGCCGCACAGACGTCCGCCGCGATCGAAGAGGTGCGGGTGCGCCTGATCGGCCGCAAAGGACTGCTGACTTCTTTAACCAAGGATATGGGCGCGGTCGCCCCGGAAGAACGTCGCGCCATCGGTCAGGCGTTTAATCGCGCCAAAAACGAACTCGCGGCCATGCTGACCGCCGCCGAAGAACGCCTCGGCTCCGCCGGCACGAAAAATAACGCGATCGACGTCACCCTCCCCGGCCGCAGCTGGACGCACGGCCACAAACACCCGGTGACCCAGATCATCGACGAATGCGTCACGATCTTCCGCCGCATGGGATTCACCGTGGCCGACGGCCCGGAAATCGAGACCGTTCACCACTGTTTTGACGCGCTTAACGCGCCGGCCGACCACCCGTCGCGTTCGCCGTCCGACACCTTTTACTTCGCCGACGGCCGGCTGCTGCGCACCCAGACCAGCACCGTCCAGATCCGCACAATGGAAAGTCAGGAACCGCCGGTTCGGATTATCGCGCCGGGTCGCTGTTTCCGCCGCGACACGCCGGACGCCACCCACGGCATGAACTTCCACCAGTGCGAAGGGTTGTATATCGACCGCGACGTGTCCATGGCCGACCTCAAAAGCGTGCTTCAAAACTTTGCCTGGGAACTGTTCGGCAAAAACGTCAGCATCCGGTTGCGGCCGCACTTTTTCCCGTTTACCGAGCCGAGCGTGGAATACGACTTCTCCTGCATCATGTGCGGCGGAAAAGGGTGTCCGGTCTGCAAACAGTCCGGCTACATCGAGATCGCCGGCGCCGGCATGGTTGACCCGAACGTACTGCGCAATGTCGGCTACGACCCGGAAATCTGGAGCGGCTACGCCTTCGGCATCGGCATGGAGCGACTGTCCATGCTCCGCCACCGGATCGGCGACCTGCGGAATCTCTACGAAAACGACGTCCGCTTCCTGCGGCAGTTCAATTGAGGTGTATAAATGTTAATTTCATATAATGCGTTGGCTTATTACGTCGATCTGGACGGCGTGTCGCTGGAGGAACTGTGCAAGGAGATCACCAAGGCCGGCATCGAGGTCGAGGCGATTACGCCGATCAACGCCGTGCCGGAAGGGGTGGTGGCCGCGGAAATTATTGAGCGCAAAGCGCATCCGAATGCCGACAAGCTTTCGGTCTGCCGGGTGTTCAACGGCAAAGAGGAAGTTCAAATTGTCTGCGGCGCGCCGAACTGCGACGCGGGTAAGATCGTACCGCTGGCGGTCATCGGCACCAAATTTCAGGAAAACGGCGAGACCTTCGAGATCAAAAAGGCTAAACTGCGCGGCGTCGAATCTTTCGGAATGATGTGCAGCGCCAAGGAGATCGGCGTGGGCGACGACCACGACGGCCTGCTGGAACTGCCGGCCGGAACAAAGCCCGGAACGCCGATAAAATCACTGTTCAAACCGGACTGGCAGATCGAGGTCGAAGTCACCCCGAACCGTCCGGACTGGCTCAGCTTCTGGGGCATTGCCCGCGACGTCAGCTGCCTGTTCAACAAGCCGGCGCGACTTCCCAAGCTGGCCATGCCGGAGGCAAAACCGGAGGCTCTGCCGGAAAATCTGGTTACGGTCAACGCTCCCGACCTCTGTCTGCGCTACACCGCGCAGGTGGTGCGGAACGTTACGATCAAGGAAAGTCCGGAATGGCTGAAGGCCACATTGCACAGTGTCGGTCTGCGTCCGATCAACAACGTCGTGGACATCACCAACTTCATTATGATGGAGCTGGGGCAGCCGCTGCACGCGTTCGATTACGACAAGCTGGCGGAGGGACGCATCGTTGTCCGCCGCGCCGCATCAGGCGAAAAACTTGAGCTTCTTAATGGAAAAACCGTTGAACTCGGCGAAAACAATCTGGTCATCTGCGACGCGGCTCGTCCGCTGGCTCTGGCCGGCGTGATGGGCGGCGAGGAAAGCGGCATTTCCGACCAAACCGTCAGCGTATTGATTGAAAGCGCGGTGTTCGCGCCGTCAAACATCCGCGCCACCAGCCGGGAACTCGGCGTCGCCAGCGACTCCAGCTACCGCTTCGAGCGCGGCATCGACTTTGAGATGGCCGAATACGCCGGGAAACGCGCGGTTCAGCTGATCTGCGAACTCGCCGGCGGACAGCCGGTCGGAAAACATGTCGATGTTTATGCAAAATATCCGGAGCGCAACGTGATCGGATGCCGCTTCGAGAAAATCCGCAAACTGCTCGGCATGGAGGTCTCCAATCCGGAAATCATCGATATTTTCCGCAAACTTCACCTGGAAGTCGCCGACGAGACCGCTGACAGCTGCGTGGTAACCGCGCCGCTCTTCCGCATGGATCTTGAACGCGAAGCCGATTTGGCGGAGGAAGTCGCCCGCATCCGCGGACTTGACGCCATTCCGCTGATCCCGGTCAACGCGAAGGTCGTCCGTCCGCTCAAGGACGACGCGCTTCTGGCCGACAGCAAACTGCGCGACCAGTGGATTTCCCTCGGCCTGACCGAATGCATGAATTACAGCACGGTCACCGCGGATTCGGCGCTCAGCGACACCCGGTTCAAGGAGTCCGATCTGATCCGCATTTCAAACCCGATCAGCCCGGAACTCACCTGGGTCAGACCGTCGCTCTGGGGTGAAATGCTCCAGGTCGCCGCCCGCAACATCTCCCGCCGCAACCTCGACTGGGCGCTGTTTGAACAGGACCG
>JAEWSS010000332.1 GCA_023459755.1 Verrucomicrobiota bacterium
GTGCGGCGCTGTTCGACTATACGGTCGCCGGCCTGAAGGCTTCCGCCGACCCCGAAGCCGCGGCGATTCTGGCGAAAATGACGGCAAAAACGGAGAAGTGAACCATGAATGTCCGACAGCTGAAGGCTATGTTTTTTACGGTTGCGGCGGCGCTGCTTTTTTGCGGCTGTGTGTCGTCGTCCGAGCCGACGGCCGCCTACTTCGGGCGTTATTCCTCGGCTGAAACCGGGTGGTTTGTGCAGATGTACCGCGACGGAAGTTTCAACTATTCGTTCTGGATCGACGAAGAGTCCGGAAAACCCTGGATGGTCTCCACCGGATTCTGCGACTTTGATACGGACGACCAGCGCCGTCCTGAAATTATTGCACACTTGAACTATATGCAGGATAAATTCCAGTTTGTGTTCTCTCCGGACGGCCGCCAACTTGCGGTGATTCTGAAGATGCCGGACAACAATCCGACTGTGGAAAAATATGGTCGGCAGGTATTGCTGACCCGCGAGGCGGATATTCCGGCAAGATGATTCCCGGCGAAGCGGTTTTTGCTTGTAATTCTCAAAAATCGTGTTATATTTATCCCGCCAGTAAAAAAGCAGAAAGAGTGGGGTATTTATGTACAGCGTGACAAGCATGAAAGCCGATGAATTCATCGATGACGCCGAAATTCGGGACACGCTGACCTACGCAGCCGAAAACAAATCCAATCGCGCGCTGATCAGCAAAATTATTGAAAAAGCCAGAGAGGGCAGGGGCGTTCCGCATCGCGATGCGGCTGTTCTGCTTGACTGCGACATTCCGGAACTCAACGAAGAGATGTTCCAGCTTGCCCGTGAACTCAAACAGAAACTGTACGGCAACCGGATTGTGATGTTTGCTCCGCTTTATTTGTCAAATTACTGCGTCAACGGCTGCGTCTATTGTCCGTATCACTGCGCCAACAAGCATATTCCGCGCAAAAAGCTCACCCAGGATGAGATCGTGCGCGAGGTCACCGCGCTTCAGGACATGGGACATAAGCGTCTGGCGCTGGAAACCGGCGAAGATCCGGTGAACAATCCGATTGATTATATTCTGGAAAGCATCAAGACCATTTATTCGATCAAACATAAGAACGGCGCCATCCGCCGGGTGAACGTGAATATCGCGGCCACCACGGTGGAGAATTACCGCAAACTCAAAGCCGCCGGAATCGGGACCTATATCCTTTTTCAGGAGACCTACAACCGCGAGGCTTACGAAAAACTGCACCCCACCGGCCCGAAACACGATTACGCCTACCACACCGAGGCAATGGACCGGGCGATGGCGGGCGGCATCGACGACGTGGGCTGCGGCGTGCTGTTCGGGCTGAATCTTTATCGTTACGATTTTGTCGGCATGTTGATGCACGCCGAACATCTGGAGGCGGTGCACAACTGCGGACCGCACACCATCAGCGTGCCGCGCATCCGCCCGGCCGACGATATCGACCCGAAACACTTCAAAAATGCGATCGACGACGACACTTTTGCCAAGATTGTGGCGGTGATGCGAATCGCGGTTCCTTACACCGGAATGATTGTTTCCACCCGTGAGTCGCGCAAGTCGCGCGAGCGGGTGCTGGAGCTGGGAATTTCCCAGATTTCCGGCGGAAGCCGTACCAGCGTCGGCGGCTATGCCGAAAAGGAGCCGGATGACGAGGATACATCGCAGTTTGACGTGAACGACACCAGAACCTTGGACGAAGTTGTCAACTGGCTGCTCGGGCTGGGGTATATTCCGAGTTTCTGCACCGCCTGTTATCGTGAGGGGCGCACCGGCGACCGCTTTATGAAGCTGGTCAAGTCCGGTCAGATTGCCAACTGCTGTCTGCCGAACGCACTGATGACGCTCAAGGAGTATCTCGAAGACTATGCTTCGCCGGACACTCAGCGCAAGGGAGAAAAGATGATTGCTCAGGAAGTCGTCCATATCCCGAACGACAAGGTTCGCTCGATCGCGCAGGAATATCTGAAAGAACTTCATGACGGCAAGCGCGACTTCCGCTTTTGACCGCCAATCCCCGCGATAGCGGGGGGGGCGTGCTGAATATTGGACGTGCCGGGGGTTGAGCGTTTCGTCAGGTTGCGTGCTGAATATTGGACGTGCCGGGTTTTGAGCGTTTCGTCCGGGATGGCGTGCTGAGTTTTGGCGCGGCGGCAACCGGTATTTGCGGTTGCGGTCGTTAGCGCGTTGAGGTGGATGCAATGGAAACATCATTCGGGGCGATTATGGTCGAGCCGCTTGAAATATTGGAACACTTTTATTCTGAGGATACGCCGTTGCGCCGACTTCTGTATAAGCACAGTTGTCAGGTGCGGGACAAGGCCGCCGCATTGCTGGCCGCCGCACCCGACGGGGTCAGGCGAAAAACCGACGGCGGCCTGGTTGCGGTCGGGGCGATTCTGCACGATATTGGAATCGGACGCTGTGAGGCCCCGGGAATATTGTGCGTCGGCCAGTCTCCATATATCGCGCACGGCGTGATCGGTGCGGCGATGCTGCGCGAGTACGGCGGGAAACATGGGATTGACCTTGAGCCGTTCGCCCGGATTTGCGAGCGTCACACCGGCAGCGGACTCACCGCCGACGAGGTGCGCGCAGGCGGACTGCCGATTCCGGTTCGCGATTATCTGCCGGAGACATCCGAGGAAAAGCTGATCTGTCTGGCCGACAAGTTTTATTCAAAATCCGGCGACATGCTGGAGAAGCCATTGGAAAAAGTCCGCCGTTCAATGTCCAGGTTCGGCCGCGGTCCGGCGGAGCGTTTTGAAGAATTATGCCGGATTTTCGGCGTTTGAACTGCTTAGCTGAACACAAGAGGAGCTGACTTATGAAATCAAAAGTTTTTTTCACCGATTTCCGGATGGGATTCAACGGCGAGAACGTCACGGCAAAACTTCAACGGCTGATGAAAAAAGCCGGATTCGAAACACTTGACCTCAACGGAAAATTCGTGGCGGTAAAACTGCATTTCGGCGAGCGCGGCAACCTGGCGTTTCTGCGCCCGAATTATGCAAAAGCGGTGGCTGATTATGTCCGGCAGATCGGCGGAAAACCGTTTTTGACCGACTGCAACACTTTGTATGTCGGCGGCCGCAAGGACGCGCTTGAACATCTTGAAACCGCCGAGAT
>JAEWSS010000333.1 GCA_023459755.1 Verrucomicrobiota bacterium
GAATATTACGGACAGGAGCATCCGGCGCCGGAATTGCTCAAGGAAGCGGTCTACGGTCAGCCGGAACGCTACCGCGAACAGTTGAAGACCGCCAGACTGGTGGCCTGCGCCGGATGTTACGTCACCAGTGTCATTCTTGGTTCCTGCCCGCTGCTTGAGGCCGGGTTGGTCAAGACCACCGGAATCATCGCTTCGTCGATGAGCGGCGTGACCGGAGCCGGACGCAAAGTCGATCTTGCCTATATTTTCCCGGAATGCAACGAAAGCATGAAGGCCTACAAGGTCTTCGGGCATCGTCATCTCCCGGAAATGGAGCAGGAACTGGCTTGCGCGGCAAAGGTCGGCGAGATCAAAATGAATTTCATTCCGCATCTGGTTCCGGTGAACCGCGGGATCAATTCAACGATCATCTTTGACGCGGCGGAGGGATGCGACCTCGACAAAATCGAGGCGGCTTTCCATCGCGCTTATGACGGGGAACAGTTCGTCCGGGTGCTGGCGCGCGGCAAATGCAGCGACACCAAGTATGTCACCATGACCAACTGCTGCGAGATCGGCTTCAACCTCGATCCGCACACCAACAAGGTGATCGTCACCTCGGTGATCGACAATCTCACCAAGGGCGCCTCCGGCCAGGCGGTACAGTGCATGAATATCATGTGCGGACTGCCGGAATCAGCCGGACTGCTCTAACGGGCGATTGTTTTTGCTTTCAAGCACCGCATTATGCGGTGCTTTTTTATTTTAAAATATCGGACGCCGACCGCTGCGTCCGCACCGAAAACGGACAAGTCAGAATCTGGAATCCATTCCAAGCCGCGATGCGGCAAGATGTCGGAATATCGTCCGGGGTTATTCGAGATATTTTTTTACGCAGGCGCGAATACGCTCCCGGACCCCAAACAGGTCACTGATTTTTTCAAGTTTGATTTTATCCTCGGCTTCGCCGTCAAACAGTCCGATCTGCAGTTTATCCGGATTATTGAAATACAACCTGGCAATCGGTTTACGATTGTTGTTGGCAAACAAAATTGCGCAATAAGTTTTAGCGTCCCGCAGAATAATATTTTCAACCGCGGTGTCTTCGCTGGCAATCGCCCGGATTATGTTATAGGCTTCAAGTTCATCGGAGGTGGTTATTATGCCGTCATCGCCGGAATCTATTTTTGAATCATGGGCGGCGGCGAGTGCCTCGGCGTCCTTTACCGTAACGTCGAGTGCGCTTGACAGGCTGTTTTTAACCTTGTCGTTGATAATTGTGTCAATGACCGCCTTGACGATCGGCGTCAGGCGTTCGCGGGCCTTGTCGTTAAAAATCTGACCGATGCCGGAACTCCGTCTCGGCAAATTGCATAATCGACCTTTGCGCTTTTTTATGCCGACATCCGCCCCATACTCCTAAACAACCTCCAGCGGATTAAAAACATCGCACCCAGATTTTGCAAGTAATGAATCAACATATTTTATATTTTTATCGCATTATCCTCTCAAATCCGGATAAAAAAAGAGCCGCACATTAGAAATGCGGCTCTGAATTCAAACGGCGGTTAATGTCAGCGTTCCACCTTCGGGGTATAGCCGGTCATATTGCCGGCATTCGGTTTCGACGGATTGAAGTAGTCCGTCTCCGGCCGCGCGGACTGACGGTTGCGCACGAACATAATGTCGTAAACCGGACGCTGATAAGTGCCGGTCTGCGGACGGTTCATCAAACCATAGGCGCTGGTCCACATGGTCGAAGACCCGCCGCCGTCCATATTGATCGCCTCATAACAGCCGAGGCTTATCATATAGTCGGCCAACTCCTTGCAGGTTACGGCGTGGCGGCTGCCGGACTCGTCCACCACCACCACGAACAGCTTCTGACGGGTGCTGGTAACGCCGACCGCGGTACGCGAACGCCGCGAAAGTATGATTCCGCTGGAGTCGCTGGTAACGTCGGCCAGCGGCTTGTAGATCGCGCCCTGCCAGACCAGCATCGGATAACTCCAGCGCAGGTTGTCGGCCATACCAACGGAGAATTTCTCAGGAGGAACCACCCCGGCGTACTGTCCTGACGCCCAGAAGTAGCCTTCGCTGTAAAGGCTGTAAGTGCCGCTGCCGGCCTTAAGCCACTTGCCTTCGGATTTAAGCAGACCGACCGCGGTGGACGGCTTGCTGCCGGTCATGGCAAAGAATCCGAAATTTACTGCGGCGATCGCGCCGTTGCTTTTGCCCTGAGTCTGGGTATTTTTCAGGAGATTGTTCGGACAGACGCCGATGCCGACTTCAAGATTTTCCTTGGTCAGATCGATTTCCAGCACAAAAATTTCCTGATAACCGCCGTACAACGAGCTGTAGGTGTACTTATGATAGACCACGCCGTCGGCCAGATTATAGGTAGTGGTTGTGGTGGGCGTATAGGCAAACAGTCCAATTCCGGCGAACAGAACCGTCAAAACGCCAAGCAGGAGAACCTTAAAACTGCGCATTGAACAAACTCCTTGACTTTTAATAATATAAAATAACATTTCCGGTTCTAAAATAGCATAAACAAAGCCGGGTGTCAAGAGAATATCAATTTTTATCGGCAGTAATTATCAAAAAAAAACAAAAGGTTCAGCGCTCGAGTTTCGGAGTATAGCCGGTCATGCTTCCGGGCGACGGTTTTGACGGGTTGGACGTATCGGTCTCCGGAGTCGCCGCCTGACGGTTGCGCACGAACAATATATCGTAGACCGGACGCTGATAAGTGCCGTTCTGCGGACGGTTCATCAAGCCATAGGCGCTGGTCCACATGGTTGACGACCCGCCGCCGTCCATATTGAGCGCCTCGTAACAGCCGATGCTTATCATATAGTCGGCCAGCTCCTTGCAGGTTACGGCGTAGCGGCTGCCGCGCTCGTCCACCACAACCACGAACAGTTTTTGGCGGGTGCTGGTGACGCCGACCGCGGTGCGCGAACGCCGCGACACGATAATGCCGCTCGGGTCGCTGGTAACGTCGGCCATCGGCTTGTAGACTGCCCCCTGCCAGACCAGCATCGGGTAGCACCAGCGCAGATTATCGGCCATACCAACGGAAAATTTCTCAGGAGGAACCACACCGGCGCGCTGTCCGGTGGCCCAAAAGTAACCTTCGCTGTAAACGCTGTAAATGCCGCCGTTGGATTTATACCACTTGCCGCGCGCCTTGAGCAGACCGACCGCGGTGGACGGCGCACTTCCGGTCATTTCGGCAAACCCGAAGTTGACCGCCGCGATCGCACCGTTGTTTTTACCCTGGGTTTGAACATTGGTCAGCAAATTATTTTTACAGACGCCGATGCCGACCTCGAGATTTTCTTTGGTCAGATCGATTTCCAGCACAAAAATCTCCTGATAGCCGCCGTACAGTGAGTTGTAGGTATATTTGTGATAGACCACACCGTCGGCCAGATTATAGGTTGCGGCGGTAGTTGGCGTATAGGCAAACACCGGGGCCGTCCCGGAAAACAGCAACGCGACCAGCAATGCAAAAACCAATCCCGACTTCATGACCGTCACCATCCTTTCAGTTAACCGCCAAACGACTGTCCTGCTCCGTCACTCCGTCCGGCGCAGCCGTCGGTCTTCCGGCGGAGTTTTCCAGTAATCGTCGCTGTGATTCGCCGCTGCCGAATCCATATACGCCATAAACGCGGCTTCGCCATCCAGCAGTCCGGCGTTTCCGCGCCATTCGCCGTTGAACCCGCGCCCGCGAAAATAATCAAGCACGATCTTCCGTGCCAGCGCGCTGCCTTTTTTCTCACCGTAAAACCACAGCATGTCCAGAACATGCGACTTGGCCATTTCCACCAGCTCCGCCACTGCCGGCGGCTGAAATCCGTCGCCATCGGTCAACTCGCGAAAAATCCACGGATTGCCCATTGCGCCTCTGGCGATCATAAATCCACGCGCCGACGGCGCTCCGGCAACGGCCGCCGCCAATCCGCCGCGCCCCATAATGCCGCCGTTGGCGACAACCGGAATCGACACCGCCCGTGCACAGGCCTCGATCACGTTAAACGCGACCGGACCGGAGTAAAAATTTTCCGCCAGCCGACCGTGGATCGTTATTGCACAGGCGCCGCGATCGGCCAGACGCCGGACAATATCGACCGTCGGTTCGGGATCATCGCCATCCAGCACCCGCAATTTGCAGCTGACCGGATGTTTCGACCGCTCGGCCATCAGGCCGAACAGCTCGCAGGCGCGATCGACATTTTTCCCCAATGCCGCTCCGGCGCCTTTTTTGGTGACTTTCGGCACCGGACAGCCCAAATTGAAGTCCAGGAGATCGAACTCATAGCCGTTCAGAATCTCCACCGCCGCACTAATATGTTCGGCGTTATTGGAAACCAGTTGAACCCCCAGCCACGGCTCGTCGGCGCCGCGCACCAGCATCTGTTCGGTTCGCTGTCTGGCGTAAACCAGTGCGGCCGCATCGATCATCTCGGTAAAGCAGAACCGCGCTCCGCACCGTCTTGCGGCGGTGCGGAACGGCAGGTCGGTGTAGCCGGACAACGGAGCCAGCAGCAGCGCTCCCGGCTGATACGGCGCCGCGGTCATTTTCCTACAGCGACCCCAGCGTATACTTGTAACTCGCCACCATATCTTCCACCGGAAGGTCGGCCACGACCTTTCCGCCGGAAACGATATTCAGCGTATTTCCGGAAACTTCGCCGACCCGGGCAAACGGAACTCCGGCCAGCAGAGCTTCAAACTCCGCCGCCTTGTCCGGCGCAATGGTGGCAATGAAACGGCTGTTGGATTCGGAAAACAGTCGTTCGATCGTTCCGCACTCTCCGGCCACCGGCAGTTTGTCCAGGTCGATCTTCAACCCGAGTCTGCCGCCCATGGCGACAAACGCAAAACCGACCGCCAGCCCGCCGAGCGCCGGCGTATGCAGTGAATGCACCAGTTCGCGCTCCGTCGCTTCGGACACCGCCCGATAGGTCTTCTGCGCCAACGTCGCGTCCACCTTCGGAACCGCGTTGCCGGTGGCGTTCAGCATGAAGAAATACTCGCTGCCGCCCAGTTCGGCGGCGGTTCCGCCGATCACATAGACCAAATCGCCGGACTGCTTGGCGTCCAGCGTCACCGCCTTGGCGATGTCGTCCATCTTGCTGATCGCGCTGAACAGCACCGAGGGCGGAATGGAAATTTTTCGTCCGCCGCGGGTGGAGTCGTTCTTCATCGAGTCCTTGCCGGAGATGCAGGGGACTTTGTACATTTTAGTGAAGTCGTAAAGCGCCTGATTGGCGCGGATCAGCTGGGCCATCTTGTATTCGCCGTCCGGGGTCTTCCCGCTCTGAACCGGGTCCGGCCAGCAGAAGTTGTCCAGTCCGGCGATATGACCGAGTTTGCCGCCGACCGCGATAATCCGGCGAACCGCCAGGTCGATACTCGACGCCATCATCCAGTAGGTGTCCACGTCGCTGTATCGCGGCAGGATCGCGGCGGAAAGCACCACACCCTCGCGGCTGAGCGGCTCAATCATAGTGACGGTGGCGTCGGAAACCACATCGCGGCATTTGCCGACGAACGGTTTTATCACGCTGAGTCCCTTGACCTCATGATCGTACTGTCTCGCCTTGGTTTCGTCGCTGCAGATGTTGAGACGGGCAAGCATGGCCAGAATGTCGGCCGGAACTTTGCGCCCGGAAACCGACGGCTCGGTGAAATGCGGACGCTTCCAGACCGCGTTCAGCTCAAGCCGCGGCAGTCCGTTGTGCATGAAGTCGATATCCAGATAGCAGACCGTTTCATTGTCGAACAGCATGTGAAACTTACCGCTGTCGGTAAATTCGCCGAGCACCGAAATTTCCACGTCGCGCGCTTCGGCCAAAGCTCTGAATTCAACGATTTTTTCCGGCGGAACCGCAAAACTCATGCGTTCCTGCGCTTCGGAGACCAGAATCTCCCACGGCGCCAGCCCCGCGTATTTGAGCGGCGCCTTGGCCAGATCGATCCGGCAGCCGCCGCAGAGCGATGCCATTTCTCCGACGCTTGACGACAGTCCGCCCGCGCCGTTGTCGGTAATAAAACGGTAAAGTCCGCGGTCGCGCGCCTCGTAAATGAAGTCGGCCAGTTTCTTCTGGGTAATCGGGTCGCCGATCTGCACCGCCTGAACCGGGCTGTCCTTGTGCAGCTCTTCGCTGGAGAAGGTGGCGCCGTGGATGCCGTCCTTGCCGATGCGTCCGCCGCCCATCACCACCAGGTCGCCCGGCTTGATGCTCTTTTCCCAGCCGTTGACGCCGTTGACCTTGCGCGGCAGGGTTCCGACGGTGCCGCAGTAGACCAGCGGCTTGCCGAGATAGCGTTCGTCAAAATATTCCCAGCCCAGTCCGTAGGGGATGCCGCTCTGGTTGCCGCCGTCGATCACGCCTTTGTGGACGCCGTCGCGCAGACGGCGCGGATGGAGCAGGCCTTCCGGCACGTCCTTATCCTTCGTAAACGGCGAACCGAGGCAGTAGCCCCAGACGTTGATCAGCAGATCGGCGCCCTGACCGGTTCCCATCGGGTCGCGGTTGACGCCGACGATGCCGGTCATCGCCCCGCCGTACGGATCGAGCGCCGACGGGCTGTTGTGCGTCTCCACCTTGTAGACCAAATCGACCTTGTCATTGAACGTTATCACGCCGGCGTTGTCGCTGAACACCGACACCAGAAAATCGACTTCGGACCCGATTTCCTTGGTACTGCGTTTGATAAAACTCTTGTAGCAGGAGACGATGCGTTCCTCGGTGCCGTCCTCGGTAT
>JAEWSS010000334.1 GCA_023459755.1 Verrucomicrobiota bacterium
AAATCCCCTATCATTCCATGTGTTGACAACAATATCCGCATAAAAGCGAAAAGTCAAGCGAATAATTTTTGACAAGCGCCGCTTCGTGGTTTATTTTAAATAGACAACATAAGGATTTGCAGCATCATGAGAGTTTTGACAGGTATTCAGCCGTCCGGTATTCCGCACCTCGGCAACTATTTCGGAGCGATCAGATCGTCGCTCGAACTTCAGGAAAAAAACGACGCCTACTTGTTCATCGCCGACTTCCACGCGCTGACCACCAGCGACGACCCGAACGCCCTGCGCAGCAACGTCGTCAATCTGGCGCTGGACTGGCTCGCCTGCGGACTTGATCCGGAAAAGACCGTTTTTTTCCGCCAGAGCGATGTTCCGGAAGTCACCGAACTTTCATGGTATCTGAGCAACGTCACCCCGGTCGGATTGATCGAACGGGCGCACAGCTACAAGGATAAACTCGCCAAGGGATTTTCCCCCAACATGGGGCTGTTCACCTATCCGGTGCTGATGGCCGCCGACATTCTGCTTTACCAGAGCGATCTGGTGCCGGTCGGCAAAGACCAGAAACAGCACCTTGAAATCACCCGCGACATCGCGATCAAATTCAATATGCAGTACGGCGACATCTTTACCGTGCCGGACGCGCTGACCGCCGATTCAGTGGCGGTCGTCCCCGGCATCGACGGCCAGAAAATGTCCAAGAGCTACAACAACTTCATTCCGATCTTCGGCAAGGCCAAAGAGATACGCAAGATAGTCATGAACATCGTCACCGACTGCAAAAGTCTTGAAGAGAGTAAGGACCCGGAAACCTGCAACGTGGTGGCGCTCTATAAACTTTTCGCCACACCGGACGAACTTGAAGAAATGAAGTCGCGTTATCGCGCCGGAAACTACGGCTACGGTCACGCGAAACAGGCGCTTTTTGAAAAGATCCAGGCGTTCTTTGCGCCGATGCAGGCAAAACGCGACGAACTCGCCGCCGACCCCGGATACGTCGAATCCGTGCTCAAGCGCGGTGCGGAACGCGCCCGCGAAGCCGCCTCCTCCACCATGGACAAAGTTCGCCGCGCAGTCGGCATCCGGTAAATAAAGGCTTTTTTCCGCATTGCCGCGCTTGCCTAAAATGAAAGTGCGGCTATATTCCCGAAACGTTCAAAAAACGGGGAAAGAAAGAGCAATGGATCAGATCAGTTATTCGCCGCGTCAGATCAAGCGCGGAATGAGTATTTCCATCTGGGCGGCGGTGTTGTGGAGCTTTTACGCGGCGTTTGTCGGCGGACCGATTCTGCCGGGGCTTGAACTGGCGCTGGGCTTTTCACCGCAGCAGTGCGCACTCATCAACTCAATGGGCAATATTTTTCTGCCGCTTCAGCTGGTCGGGCTGTACGTTCAGGAGCGTTTTTTCCACCGGACCCGCTACTGGGGAACAATCTCCTATTTGATGTTCACGTTTTTCGGACTGCTCGGAGTGTTGTCCAACTACTATTCCGGCTTCACCCCGGCGATGGGGTTCTTGCTGTTCGCGCTGACCTACGCCGGCGTTGTTGTGTGCTCAAGCCTGATCGGACCGATCGGCCTCACCTGGCACGCCGACTTCATACCCAAACGCGCCAGCAACGCCTTCTGGAGCAAACGTCAGGGCATGTATATGCTGTTCAGCATGTTCAGCGGCATTCTCTCCGGCATTCTGCTTGACCGGCTGGGCGCAAAAGACGTGCGCAGTTACACCTACATGCTGCTGCTCGGCATGGTGTTCGGTTACGCGTCGAGCTTTATTCAAACCAAGATTCCGGACCCGAACCCGTTTCCGCGCAAAGACCGGGAAAATCCGTTCACGCTGTTCAAGGAGGCGTTGAAGCACAAGACCTTCCGCACGATCACGCTGTTTTTCAGTTTGCAGTCCGCCGGGTCGTGGATCTCGGCGGCGTTCACCTCGATCTATCTGCTGCAGACGATGAACATGAACATGAAAACGCTTCAGATTCTGGCGGTGATCGCGGCGGCGATCAGTTTTGCGGCGTCATATTTTTTCCAAATCGTCGGCACCAAATACGGGCGCAAACCGGTGCTGGTTCTCTGCACCATTCTGATCAGCGTGCAGTTTCTGATCTACGCCATGCTGCTGCCGGGAAACACAATGTTCGACGAATTCGGCAACGCGGTGCTGCGGCGGCTGTGTCTCTTTCTCGGACTGCCGGGATGGCAGCTGCCGCCGGGAGTGATTTCGGTGCTGCCGGTCTATCTGGTGGCCGGTGTCACCGGAGTCGGGGTGGCGGCGGCGCAGCAGTCGCTGCTGACCTCGCAGGGCGACCGGCGTATTCAGGGGTCGGCGATCGCGCTGTTCTACTCAATCACCGGGGTCTGCGGAGCATTGACCGGCATTGCGTCGGGCTGGCTGTATAAATTTCTTGAAAATCTTGACGTTCAAGCGCACACCGGAGTTCATCCGTTCAACATCATGGCGTTTCTTTCAGCCCTGGTCTATATCGCAAGTCTGTTTCTGATCCGGAAACTGCATGAAGACGGCGCGGTCAACGCATTTAAAATGATGCGGGTTCTGGTCACGGAAAACTCGATCCGGCAGGTGGTTCAGAGCTATACGCTCGGCCGGCCGCTTTCGGAGGAAACCCGGGTTAACAAACTCCAGAATCTGCGCGGCAGCATGGTCACCGACGACTTGGTGGCCGACCTTTACAGCCCGTCCAGCCGGGTGCGCGACGAAGCGGTCAATCATCTGTCCAATCTCGACAAAGCCACTCCGGAGGCGATTGCGGAACTCCTGAAGATCGCAACCGACACCGACCTCGGAATGCGGGTTCCGGCACTGCGGGCGCTGGGGCGGCTCAAGGCGCGCGAAGTTTTGCCGACCGCGGCACTTCTTGCAATGGAAACGGAGCCTGCGGTCGCCCATTCCGCGGTGTTCGCACTGGGCATGATCTCCGACCCGTCATCGGCTCCGGTGCTGCGGGCGCTGCTGAAGGATGAAAAATATAATTTCCTGCACGCCGCCGCCGCCGAAGCGCTCAGCCGGATCGGGTTCGACAAAGATGCCGAATTGCTCTACAACGCCTACGCCACCGAGTTCAACCCCACCTTGACCATGCAGACGCTGCTCGCGCTGTGCCGGTTATGGTATGTGCCGGAATCGGAGGACGTGTACAGAATATTCGACGCTGAAATGCGCAGTCCTGGGGAAATGCTCGACGCCCAGTTCAAGGAGTTTTCCGCACCTGCGCTGTGGACCGGTGTCACTCCGCCGCCGGCGGACGAAATGACCGCAATGC
>JAEWSS010000335.1 GCA_023459755.1 Verrucomicrobiota bacterium
GAATTCGGGTGCGGCAATGGGGAACGAAAATATTTTGAATTCAAACGGCGAAACGATCCTGATCGTTGACGATCATGAGACCATCTGGGACTTTCTTATCGAGGCTCTGCAGGACTGCGGCTACTGCGTTCTGCTGGCTGAAAACGGCATGGATGCCATGGAAATGTACGCCGCCAATCCGGACGAGATAGACCTTGTCCTGCTGGACATGATTATGCCGAAGGCCGGCGGACATCAGACGTTTTACCGGATACGCGAACTTGATCCGAACGCCAATATTCTGCTTTCCAGCGGCTATATCTCGGAGGACGAAGTTCACGACCTGCTGGAGCAGGGCGCTCGCGGATTTTTGCCGAAACCGCATCGCCTGAAACAGGTTATGTCGGAAATCAGGCGCATATTGGATGAACATCCGCATCGTGGAAAGGCGGTGGTGCAATGATCCGTAAAACGGGATTGGCATTCCTTGCGGTATTCGCGCTGGTGTTCGGCGCGGCCGCGGCCACGCCGTGGGTGGACGATCCGTCCGGATTCCTGACCGACGCCCAGCGGCAGGAAATTTCCGACAATCTTCACGGCGCCAATAAAAGCGACGTTCAGTTTAAACTGTTTATAATGCCGGAGTTTCCGAAAAATTCCGGCTGGCTGGACTCGGCCTTTCTGGAGGAAAACGGCATGCCGGACAACGGCGTGGCGCTGGTGGTGGGGCTGAACGGCAAAATGCAGGCGGTGATGGGCGACGCGTTCTACCGCTACGGACGCCGTCACGGTTTTGACATCGTACGGAAACGGATTGCGGATTATTTTGTGCCGTCCGCCGCCGACAATCTGATGCTTGAGGCAATGCGAAGCACCGCTTCGGAATTGCGCGCCTCGGCGCCGCAGATGGCAACCAGTTCGGACGCTTTTACCTATCTTATTCTTTGCGGCGCATTGGCTTTTGCGATCCTTCTGCTTTGGGAATATCGCAGTCCGTGGCGGCTGAAGTTGGCCGGAGTGCTGGCGGCGGCGTTGATCGGGATGCTGATTTGGCTTGGGTGCTGTTATCTGCTTCCTCCGCCGGAAATGGCGCCGATCACCTGGCAGAGTTCCGCGGATTAATATTCCTGAAGCATAACGAAGATTCACCGGCTGATGCGGGGACAATCCCACGCAACATGCAAATGTGTTATTTTGTGATTAGCCGTTACTGTATAAACATTTAGCGTTAAAATCAGGTCTTCCGCCGATTCCCGCAAAAGCCCGAACCCCGGTCAATATTCGTATTGCCGGAACCTGTATTGGGCAATATCCATCCGTAATCCCGGCGTTTTAACGGTTTCTATTTTTGCGCCGATATTTAATTGAACCCGTGGCGGCGCAGAAACGAGGCGGCGAGTTCCGGCCAGACCGAGGCCGAATTGCCTGCCGCCAGCCCCAGACCGTGATCGCCGTATGGGAAAATATGAAGTTCACAGGGGCGCTGACTGCGGCGCATTGCTTCTTCCAAAAGCCGCGAGTTCTCCACCGGAACCACCGTGTCTTGCGCGGTGTGCCAGACAAAAACCGGAGGCGTGTTTCGTCCGACGCGATTTTCCAAACTCAGGTAGGCGGTCAAACTGCTGTCATACTTCTCCCCCAGCAGTTTACGGAAACTGTCATGGTGGGCGAATTTTCCGGAGGTGACGACCGGATAGCATAATAATATCGCGTCCGGCACCGGACTCATTTTGTCGGCGCCGTCGTTTGCCACCACGTCAATCACTCCGGCCAGCGTACCGGAGCACAGCGCCAAATGGCCGCCGGCGGAAAACCCGGCAACGGCAATCGGGCCGCAACCGCAGAATCGCAGCAGTTGAATCGCCCGCAGCAGGTCGAGCTGGGGATCGGGGTAGCGGCGCGGCGCGACCCGGTAGTTGAGCACCGCGGCGTGAAAGCCGAGACGGTTGAATTTTTCGGCGATATTGTTGCCCTCGTACTCAACGCAGACCACTTCGTAGCCGCCGCCGGGAACCACCAGAACCGTTCCTTTGTCCGCGCCGTTTTCCGGCGAAAGCGGATACAGGTCAATGAACGGTTCAAAGTCGCCGTTGGCGGCGCGGTTGCTCTCCCAGAGCTTGAGTCGGCGGTTCATCAGTCCAGATAAACCATTTTTTCAAGGATTTTTGCCGGCAGCCACAATGCGATGTAGAGCGGGCCGGGGATGTGACTGCGCTGCATGACCACGGTGAGCAGAACCGGGGTGTCCGGTTCGGCGTCGTACTCGGTGAAGCTGAAATAGGTGAGGTCGCTGTTCTGGAGCAGTTTGCCGCCGATTTTGTCATATTCCCCGCGTGAAATCGGGAAGCGCATGATGTACTGCGATTCCTGTTCCGAACGATAGAAGACCTGACTGTTCTGCTCGGCGACGAATTTGTCGATCTGGGCTTCGGCGGCCGGAAGGTCGCGCATCTCAAAGAAATAGACGGCTTCGCCGCTCCAGCGCCCCAGGTCGGCCGCCTGCGGCATGGAATATTCCGGCGTCAGCGCGGACTGATTGGTTTCCTGACATCCGGCGAACAGCAGTGCCGCCGCCGCGAACAAAAAGGCGAAAAAATTGGACTTTAACATGATTACCCATTCTCCTCCTGTTGTTATTTTTCACCACTACGCCAGCCGGTCAAATGCGACCGGATGAATTCAACGATCTTTTCCTGCTCGGCCTTGCCGTTCCCCGCAATTTCAAACGGCTTACCGAATTCGAACCACACCGCGTGGTCGCGGCGCAGCGGCCCCATGTCGCGCAGCCATCGGCCGTTCTGGATGAAGTCGGTTTTGAGCGCCAGCGGAACCACCGGAACTCCCGCCGCGCGCGCCAGTTTGACGCCGATGGAATTGAACAGCTCCGGCTTGAATTCGGCGCTGCGGGTGGCCTGTGGAAACAGGATCACGCTGCAGCCGCCGTCCAGTCGTTCTTTGCCGAGGGTGAGCACCTGTTTGAAGTCATCCTTGGGGTTGCTCCGGGTCACCGGGATCGCCTTGAGCGAACGCATGATGTTGCCGAAGAACGGCACGTCAAGCAGCGACTCCTTGATGACGAAGGTGAAGTCCAGCCTGGGGCGCAGTATCGCGTGCATGACCGCGGTCTCCAGCAGGCTCATGTGGTTTCCGATGATGACGGCCGGTTTCCCGGCCAGTTTGTCGATGTTTTCAAGTCCGCGCAGGTGGATGCGGCCGCCGCAGTTTTCGACCAGATCGAAGTTCATATTGGAATAATGAACCTGCCGTTCGGCGTCGAGCATGCCGTGTTTTGCGCAGATTCCGGTGCGGATAAACACCCCGAAATTGCAGAGATAAAAATAGAAACGCGATCCGAACAGCAGCCGGTCGACCGCCGCCCGCGGATGATTTTCCGGCGTGTCATAGGCGTCGCCGGGCGCCCTTGAGATTATAGTTTTCATATATGATAACTTAGCATCGGACGTTTTTTTTGCAATCGTTACTCTTTTTTTACCGGAAAAATTCTTTTAAGACTTGAATATCGTCGGTTGTGGAGTATATTTTTATTCTCATAAACATGCAAAAATAACAAATTACATAAATCAAGGCAGGAAAAATGAAAAAAGACATCCATCCGAAGTACGGCGACGCCAAGATCATCTGCGCGTGCGGCGCTGTTTGGGAAGTAAAGTCGACCCGTCCCGAAACCAAGGTCGGTATTTGCGCCAAGTGCCACCCGTTTTTCACCGGCAAACAGAAGTTTGTGGATACGGCAGGGCGCGTCGAGCGTTTCCGTCAGCGTTATGCGAAGACCGGCAACAAGTAAGTTGTCATCCGGAAAAAAGCCTGTCGCAGTTGCCGGCGGGCTTTTTTTGTTTCAAAAATCGGCCGCGGACGGTCTGCCGCGGTCTTTTCAGAGGTAGAATGATATGACGCCACAGGATATTGCCGAACCCATCAACAATCTGCGCGCCCGTTTCAAAGAACTTGAAACGGAGCTGGCCGATCCTGCCATTTACGGAAAGGTGTCCGAACTCAAGAAAGTATCGCGTGAACACAGCAGACTTGAGCGGCTCTTCTCCTCGTATGACGGCTGGATCGCCGCAATCGCTTCGCTTGCCGACAATGAGGAAATGCTTACCGGCGAGGAAGATCATGAAATGCGCGAACTGCTCGAAAGCGACATCGCGTCGCTTAAACAGAAAATTGCCGACGACGAGGTGGAAATCCGCCTCGCACTGCTGCCTCCCGACCCCAACGACGGTAAAAATATCATCGTCGAAATTCACCCCGCCGCCGGAGGCGAGGAGGCGGCGCTGTTTTCCGCCGAAATGTTCCGGCTCTATATGCGCTACGCGGAAAAGAACGGCTGGAAACTCGAAGTGCTCGACCAGACGGACAGCGACCTCGGCGGCATCAAAACCGTCTCATTCTCGCTTTCCGGCGATTCGGTGTACTCCAAAATGAAATACGAATCCGGCGTTCACCGGGTTCAGCGCATTCCGGTAACCGAGGCCGGCGGGCGCATTCACACCAGCACGGTCACCGTGGCGGTGCTGCCGGAAGCCGAGGACGTTGAACTCGACATCAAGCCGGAAGACCTCCGGTTCGACGTGTACCGTTCGTCCGGTCCCGGCGGTCAGTGCGTCAACACCACCGACTCCGCCGTGCGGGTCACCCATATCCCGACCGGAATTGCGGTCGCCAGTCAGCAGGAGAAAAGCCAGCACCGCAACAAGGAGATCGCGTTGCGGATTCTGTATGCCAGACTGCTGGAGGCCAAACAGGCCGCCGAGGCCGCCAAACAGGCCGCCGACAAACGGTCGCAGGTCGGCACCGGAGACCGCAGCGAACGCATCAGAACCTATAATTTTCCGCAGAACCGGGTTACCGACCACCGGTTCAACGTTACCAGCTACGCGCTGACCATGGTAATGGAAGGCGACCTTGATCTGCTGCTGGAGCCGATTATTGCAATCGACTGCGAGCGTAGACTTGAGGAGTTGAACCGGCAGTAAGATGCGGTTGAAGGAAATTGTCCTGGTTGTCCGGCCGTCGCCTCGCTTGAGGCGACGGCTTTTTTATGCCTGGGCCGCGTCAGCGCGGCGGGGGAGGGCGCGGAACGGCAAGACGGACTGCCGGACTATTCGGCGGCTGAGGTTCTGGTCAGCGTCTTCATCCAGTTGTAGCTTTTGATCTTGAAAAATGCCACAAAGCACTTGAATATCTGGTCGGAGAGCAGCAGACCGAACAC
>JAEWSS010000336.1 GCA_023459755.1 Verrucomicrobiota bacterium
AGGCGGAGCGCATTTTTTGTATTTGCGCGGCGAGTATCGTGCCGCGTCGGATCTTTTTTGTTGCATTCCGGCTTGACAAGACGGCTTTGCCGGTTAAATTATGCTGAATAAACAACAGGGGAACATGTAACGCTGATGAAATCGGACGTTGAGATCGCACACGGTGCGAAAATGCTGGACATCGACTCCATGGCGAAAATCGCCGGGATTCCTGCGGAATATTACGAACAGTACGGACGGAACAAGGCCAAGGTCAGTCTTTCACTGCTGAACCGGCTGAAAGACCGACCGGACGGCAAACTCATACTGGTCACCGCCATTACGCCGACGCCGGCGGGGGAGGGCAAGACCACCACCACCATCGGGCTGGGCGACGCGCTGCGGCAAATCGGCAAACATCCGGTGATCGCCCTGCGCGAACCGTCGCTGGGGCCGGTGTTCGGCGTCAAAGGCGGTGCGGCCGGCGGCGGATATTCGCAGGTTATTCCGATGGAGGAGATCAATCTGCATTTTACCGGCGACTTTCATGCAGTCGGCGCGGCCAACAATCTGCTGGCCGCCCTGATCGACAATCACATTTTTCAGGGAAACGAGCTGAATATCGACCCGGCGGCGGTCACCTGGCATCGTTGTCTGGATATGAATGACCGGCAGCTGCGGCGGGTTTCCACCGTCAGTTCCGGCGCCGGCGGCTTCACCCGCGACGACAGTTTCGAGATTACTGTGGCCTCCGAACTTATGGCGATACTCTGTCTGTCCTCCTCAATCCACGAGCTGAAGGAACGCATTTCAAAGATCATTGTCGGCGAAACTTTCGACGGGCGTCCGGTCACCGCCGGCGACCTTAACGCTCAAGGCGCAATGGCGGCACTGCTCAAAGAGGCGGTCAATCCGAATCTGGTTCAGACGCTGGAGCATACTCCGGTGCTGATCCACGGCGGACCGTTCGCCAACATCGCGCACGGCTGCAATTCCCTGGCCGCCACCCGGCTGGCGCTGAAACTCGGCGACTACGCGGTGACCGAAGCGGGGTTCGGAGCCGACCTCGGGGCGGAAAAATTTATCGACATCAAATGTCGGATCGGCGGTCTGCGGCCGTCCGCCGCGGTGGTGGTGGCGACCGTCCGGGCGCTGAAAATGCACGGCGGCGCGGCGAAGTCGGAACTTGGAACGGAAAATCTCGAGGCGCTGCGGCGCGGAATGCCAAATCTTTTGCGCCATATTTCCAACGTCCGCGAGGTGTTCGGGCTTCCGGCGGTGGTGGCGGTCAACCGGTTCCCGACCGACACCGATGAAGAGTTGAAAACCGTGGCCGACGCCTGTGAAAAGGCCGGAGCCGCCGCGGTGGTGTCCGAAGTGTGGTCGCGCGGCGGCGCCGGAGGATTGGCGCTGGCGGAGAAAGTTGTTGAACTTTGCGACGGAGAACCGTCGATGCCGCATTTTGCCTATGAGGTCAACGATTCGATTGTAAAAAAACTGGAAACGATCGTCCGGCGGGTGTATCGCGGTTCGGCGGTGGAGTTTTCCGACGCCGCGAAACAGGACATCCGCAAAATAGAGGAACTCGGTCTGGGCGGGTTGCCGGTCTGTGTGGCAAAAACGCCTTACAGTTTTTCCGATGATAAAAATCTGACCGGTGCGCCGGACGGATTTACCGTACATTTCAATTCCGTCCGGGTGTCCGCCGGCGCCGGATTCATTGTGGCGCTGGCCGGAAATATTATGACCATGCCCGGACTGCCGAAACATCCGGCCGCCGAACGCATCGATATCGACGATGACGGCGTTATCACCGGCTGCTGCTGAAATATACAGGTTATAAAAAATCCGGCGTCGCAAACAACGGCGCCGGATTTTTTGTGTGCTGAATTTTGGTTCAGCGTGCAAGCTGAAGCGTCAGCACTTGAAACTTTTCCGGCGAATCAAGCGTTACCGAATACCCGTCGTCCGACACTTGAACCGGCGTGTGGATTCCGCTCGGATAACTTAGCAGTTCGGCGGTCTCGATTTTTGCGGTTGAACGCACCGTCATCGGCTTTACTGCGCCCCAGATGACCTTGGACGGCGACGGAACCGGCGCTCCGGCCGGCAGTTTTGCTCCGAGCGTGTTGGTCATCGGAATCGTGATCACACTGCCTTTTTTATAAACCCGGAACAGCGGAGGTTCACCCTCGGTAACGATCAAGATCGGCGATGAGTTTTTTTCCACCGCAACCGCCGAATAGTCCGGAATCGTCGGGAACGGGTCTTTTTCATTCACCTGATTTACAAAATAGGAGGTTGGAAAGAAATCCCCGGTGGTATAGATTTTCATGCCGCGCGCCATGCGCGAGTCGGGTAGCAGCACCTTGGCCGGAACGCCCTGCGCCTGAAGGGTCTGCATGGTGGCGTTGAACGGCGCGGTGTGGCCGCCCTCCCAATTCGGGTCGGTATCGCGCAGCAGCGGATTGTACACCACGGCGACTCCGGCGTAGCTGTTGCCCCAGTTTTTACGGTTGGCAAGATGTTTTTTCTCAAAATTAAAAACATTTCCAGGTGAATCATTTTCGGTGATTCCGGTCAGAAAAACCCGTCCGAAGCAGAAGTCGCCGCCGACGGTCATGGCAAACGCCCACATGAACTCGTCCTCGCTCGGGTCGAACACGTCGCGGTGTTCGGCGGTGTCGGCATAGGCCAGAACGCTGAACGACTTCGCACGGATCGCCGGAATTTCACACAATTCCCGGTATACGGCGGCCGATACGCCGAGACGGCGAACGCTGAAAAAGTCGGCCGGATTGTATATTTCCCAGACGATCACATCTCCGCTGTAGGCGAAAAGTTCAGGATACAGCCCATTGATCTGACTGGGCCACGGCGAGGTGGAGTCATTGGCCAGGGTGAACCGGACAACCGACGAGTATTCGGCGCGCAACTTTTCGTTCAGCCACATGTAATATTCGGTAATCCACCGTTTTCTGGTGGCGTTCCACAGGTTCCAGGCCGGAGTGCCGACGGTTTTCGCCGCTTTATAGGCGCTGAAGATGTCGCCGCCGTTTTCGGTTGTCCAGCGTGCCTGGCAAACCGCGCATGAACAGCCGGCGTGAAAGCTGGCGTCGTCACTCATAATGCCGTCAAAATCAACCCGGGCCAGCATTGAACTCAGCTTGCGCCAATACATTTCGCGGTAGTTCTGATTGTTCGGACAGAATGATCTGGCGTTGTATTCCGGCCAGACGCCGGAGCCGCCGTCACTGCTGAAGCCCTGAAGCAGCATCGGTTCAAGTTCGGCCGTGCAGTTGGCCGGAGAGATAAGAACATTGGAGTGATGTTCAACCACTTTAATCCCTTTTTCATGGCAGAGTTTGACCGCGAGGCCGGCACGCTCCAGATAGCGATTAAGTGTTTTGCCGTCGGAATCGGCCAGATAATGGTGGCCGCCGCCGCCAAGGATCACGCAGTTGGCTCCGGCCGCGGCGATTACGTCAACCGCCTTCTGCATTTCAGTGTCCGACATGTCCGGATTGAACGCCCAGAAAGTCTGTCGTTCAAACCCGGCAGGATTGGCGGCGTGGGCGAACGTCGCCGTCAGCACCGCTGCGATCAGGTGGCAAAGTTTCATCGTATTCCTCCGGCTTGGTTTGATCTAAGATAGATTCAAAATGACGGAAAAGCAAGCATCCGGCTTGAAAAATGCGCGATGCGGGCTTACAATAATATAAAATAAAAAATTAGGAAGTGCTCATTTATGAAGTTTTTTTGTTTTATTGCGGTTTTGCTGCTGACGGCAGGGGTTTCAGCCGCGGCGCCGTCCGCTCTGGAACGTCGTCTTTTGGCGGCTTCCGGCAATCTGCGGATTGCGGACACGGTCGGCAACGACCCGGTGGTGCGCCGTGCCGCGCTTGGCTGGGCGGAGGCCAACCGCAATGTCAACCTCACCATCGATCAGGTTGCACTGCCGGAGGTGACCGGCGGTGAAAAAAAAGTTGAATACGACGTGGTGATTTATCAGTACGATCCGCACCGCAATGACAACGTGATCCCCGCGGGCAAAAGCACCGACTATGCGGCGGACGCGGCACTGATCTACGTCAACCGCGAAAACCGGGTCGATGATATAACATTGACCGCGCTCGGCGAAATGTTCGGCAACGCCGCGGCGTCATGGGAAAAAATCAACGGCGACAAGCGTTCGCCGCGCCGCTACGGTGTGGTGCGTCCGGCGGCCGGGGAGCGGCCGTTTCGCCTCCTGACGCTCGGCGACTCGCCGTATACCGACGCCATGCTGTTTGTCGGCACCACGATGGAGGTGGTTTCCGGCGCGTCCGGAAGTCCCGCGGCCATCGGCTTCGGCGGGTACAGCTACGCGCTGCCGGACAATGTAAAGGTGTTGTCGGTAAACGGGGTGGCTCCATCTCCGGAGGCGTTGTTGTCCGGAAAGTATCCGCTGATGCTGAAAAGATCCGCCGCGGCGGACGGCGCGAATCCGCTGGGCGCGCTGTTTGCCGAACTTCTGGTTTCACCGGAAGTCGGAGCGCTGGCCGCTGAAGCCGAACTGTTTCCGCTTTCCGTCTCCGACGGCGGAATATGAGACATGACAATATTGTTGTATTTATTTACATAAAAAGAAAAAAAAGAGTTGGCTAAGCGTTATATTGATGTTATATTAACCGCAATCGGTTCGAGCATTAAGCATGAGTCCGGATGCGGGGTTTGGCAAATTTAACTAATGGAACGGGGATGCTATGCGATTTCAATGTCCCAACTGCAAAGACATTATTTCGGCGCCGGACGGTCAATACGGCAAGAAAGTGACATGTCCGCACTGCAACACGCCGACCGCAACGCCGGAGTCGGCCTTCGGCTCCGGAATGGCGATCGGCGATTTCATAATCATCAAACAGTTGGGCGCCGGCGGCGCCGGCGTGGTGTATCTGGCTCACCAGATATCGCTTGACCGTCCGGCGGCGCTTAAGATTCTGCGCAGCGGCGCTCCCGATCAGAGCGACGATCCGGTGCAGGATCTCATCCGCGAAGCCCGCTCCGCCGCAAAACTTAACCACCCGAACATCGTGCAGGCCTACGCCGTCGGGGAGGATG
>JAEWSS010000337.1 GCA_023459755.1 Verrucomicrobiota bacterium
ACTTTTTCCATACTCAGGACGGACGGGACACCGCCGCCTCGGATAACTTGCTCAACGACTTCTAATATATACGACATTTTGAGTCGGCACAAGCATAAGCAACATCAAAAATATCCGTGCAGCGGCAGTTCGTGCATTTCAATCATTTTTAAACTTGAAATATGACGATATCAGGAATACGTTAAGTATTGAGCTGAACCGATGAATGGTCACGTTGGTGATGGAATTCCGCGGTGCGGTCTGAGGACGCATCCGCCGCCAGGCCCGGGGCAATGGCCAGCGCGGAATTTCTCCGGAGAAAAAAACTGTGGCTTTTGCACGAGAATAAAGTGGACCGTGGAGCCGCGGCTTACCGTCCGCCGGAAATGAACAGGAGAGACACTATGAGCGACGCGCCTCCGAGTGGAATCATGCGGATTGTCCGGCTGTTTCTTTCCGGTCCGCTGTCGGGAATTTTCATTGTGGCGGCCATTGCCGCCGGAGTGATCGCACTCCTTGCCACCCCGCGTGAGGAAGATCCCCAGATCATCGTTCCGATGGCCGATGTGGAAGTGGCGTTCCCCGGACACGCTCCCGCTGAAACCGAACAACTGGTGACCCGTCCGCTCGAACGGCTGCTGTGGCAGCTCGACGGAGTGGAACATGTCTATTCAGTAAGTTCGCGCGACGGCGCGGTGGTGACGGTGCGTTTTCTGGTTGGAGAAGACCGCGACCGCGCGATGGTGCGTCTGCGCGACAAAATTGAGGAAAACCGCAACATCGTCCCGGCCGGAGTGACGAACTGGCGCGTGGTTCCGGTGAGCATCAACGATGTTCCGGTTGTCACGCTGACGCTCTCGTCGGAAAAATACGATTCCGCCGCGCTCCGGCGCATGGCGGAGGAACTTGCCGCCCATCTGGACGGAATACCGGATATTTCACGCTCGGAAATCATCGGCGGCATGCCGCGCGTCATACGGATTGAACCGGTCATTGAATTTCTGCGCGCACAGAAAATCAGCCTGCCGGAGATCGGGGAAGCCGTCCGCCGCGCCAACACCACCGCAACCATCGGCACCGCGGTTTCAAACAATCGCGAAAAACTGATTATGACCGCACCGGTTCCGCTTTCGGCGGAGGCGGTCGGCAAAATTGTCATCAAAGCTGAAAACGGCCGGATTGTCCGGGTGGCAGATGTGGCTGAAGTAACCGACGGTGTGGAAGTACCATCGTATTACGTCCGGCACAACGGCGATGCGGCCGTCACCATCGCCTTCAGCAAAAAAGCCGGAGTAAACGCCGTTGCGCTTGCCCGCTCAATTATTGCGGAAGCGGAAAACGCCAAAGCCGAAATTCTGCCATCCGGCGTGAATATGACGATAACGCGCGACCAGGGCGCGTCCGCCGATGAACGGGTCAACGGACTGGTGGAAAGCATGTTTTTCGCCGTGGTCACGGTCATTCTGCTGATTGCGCTCACGATGGGCTGGCGGGAAAGCATCGTGGTCGGGGTCTCCGTTCCAGTGAGTTTCGCGCTGGCGCTCTTCACCAATTATCTTTTCGGATTCACGTTGAACCGCGTGACGCTGTTCGCCTTGATTCTGAGTCTGGGTCTGGTGGTGGACGACCCGATCACCAATGTGGACAACATCCAGCGGCACATCCGGCTCGGAAAAAAGAAGCCGGTCGAGGCGACCCTTGACGCGGTGCGGGAAGTCCTGCCGCCGGTGATCCTCTCCACCATTGCAATCATTATCTCGTTCACTCCGATGTTTTTCATCACCGGCATGATGGGGCCGTACATGGCGCCGATGGCGATCAACGTGCCGCTGACGGTTTCCTTTTCCACCGTGTGCGCACTGACTTTCGTGCCGTTTCTCGCCCTCAAACTGTTGAAACGCCGCGCGGGGGAACTGCAGGTAACCGAGTCCGGCGGCGCGCCGGAATGGGTGCGCAAGATGTACGGCGCGATGATCCGTCCGTTCCTTTCCCGCCGCAACGCATGGCTCCTGATTGCGTCGGTTGTCACACTTCTGATCGCTTCGGCGGCGCTGATGATTTTCAAAGTTCCGTTGAAAATGCTGCCTTACGACAACCGCGATGAATTGCAGCTCGTCGTAAAAATGCCGCCGGGAAGCACCGACGAGGCGACCGCGAAACTGATCGCCGAACTCGAGGCGTTTCTGGCACGGCAGAACGAGGTGGTTAATTATCAGTCCTACGTTGGCATCCCCTCCCCGATTGACTTCAACGGGCTGGTGAGACACTACAAAATGCGCACGTCTTCACATCAGGCCGACATCCGCGTGAACCTGGTGCCGAAGCAAAAGCGCAAAATGCCGTCCCACGAATTCACCCTGCGCATCCGCGACGCGGCGACGGCGATTGCCGGTCGTTACGGAGCTGTTCTGAACATTGTTGAAGTCCCGCCCGGGCCGCCGGTTCTTGCAACCGTCACGGCGGAAGTTTACGGCAAAACCGGCCAGCCGTACTCGGAACTCGTCAACGGCGGGGCGGAACTGCAAAAGCGTCTGCGCGAAACCGACGCGAAACATTTCGCCGAACTCGATACAATGAACGACCTTTCGCCGGAACGGATGGTTTTCCGGATCGATACCGACAAGGCCGCGCTGAACGGAATTACTCCGGCCGAGATTTCCCAGTGTCTTGCCGCCGCAGTTTCCGGCGGACACGTCGGAGACTTGCGGATTGAAGGCGAACGCCAGCCGCTTAATCTGGTTTTGCGCTTGAAATACGCCGACCGCAACCGGCTTGAAAAACTTGGCGAATTGACCGTCAAGGGGCGCTCCGGAGCCGTACCGCTGGCGGAACTCGGCAGATTTGTTCCCGCCGGTTCGGAAACGCCGATCATGCACAAGAATCTGCGTCCGGTGGTTTTTGTCACCGCCGAAACCGTGGGGCGTGCACCCGGAGAACTGGTGCTTCAGACACAGTTCGGAACGCTGAAAAAGAATCCGCTTCCGGACGGAATTTCCGTGGAATGGGCGGGCGAAGGAGAATGGGAGATCACACTCCGCGTCTTCCGGGACCTCGGAATTGCCTTCGCAGTGGCACTCGGCGGCATTCTTCTACTGTTGATCGTGCAGACTGGAAGCGTCCGGCTTTCGCTGGTGATGATGTGCGCGATCCCGCTTACCCTGATCGGAATTGCACCGGGATTCTGGCTCCTGAATGTGTTGGGCGCGGACACCGTCGGCGGGTACGCCAGCCCGATTTTCTTTACCGCCACCGGAATGATCGGCATGATCGCGCTGGGCGGCATCGTCATACGCAACTCGATTGTATTGATTGAGTTCATACAGGAAAGCCAGGCGCGCGGCGTACCGCTCAGGCAGGCGGTTTCCGAAGCCGGCGCGGTGCGTTTCCGGCCGATCATGCTGACCGCGGTGACAACGTTAATGGGAGCGTGGCCGATTACGCTCGACCCGATTTTTTCCGGATTGGCCTGGGCGCTGATTTTCGGTCTTATCGCAAGCACGATTTTCACCATGGTGGTGATTCCGGCAATCTATCTGTTGATCGCCGATAAAAATAACGAGGTGAACGCATGAAAAAAATAATAACGAGCCTTTTTGCCGTTTTTGTGATCGGCTTTATCCTGTGGGCAATGTTGTATCAGTCGGGCAGTCTCGGCGGTGGAACCAAAGTCGAACCCGGCGAAAAAGCCGCCGTTCCAGAAAAAGAGCAAAACTGGACAACGCTTACTCCGGGCACTGCGACGCTGTATTATTCGGCGGTCGGCACGGTGCGGAGCCGCGAGGAAATTGATATTATCTCCCGCCTGATTACCGCCCGGGTAATACAGGTTAATTTCAGAAGCGGAGATTCGTTTAAATCGGGCGACGTCCTGATAAGGCTTGAAGACAAGGACTTACAGGCAAAAGTCGACGGCGCTCGAGAAAATCTCAAAGGCGCGGAAAGCCGCCGGCAGTTTGCGGAAGCGGAATATGCAAGGTCGGCAAAATTGATTGAGTCCGAGGCCATTGCCAGACGCGCATATGAAGAAGCGGTCAGCAATCTCAATGTTGCAAAAGCTCAGGTCGCCATGATGAATCATGAACTTGAAAACGCCGAAACCAACCTCGATTATGCGACGATAAAGGCTCCGTTTGACGGCATTGTGGCAGAACGAAATGTGGACGAAGGCGATTTGGCGACGCCGTTGAATCCGCTGATGAAACTCTTCAACCCGTCGAAACTTCAGCTTCGCGTGCCGGTCAGGGAAAATCTGCTGGGAAAAATAAAAATCGGCGACATGCTTGAGGTCTTTGTCGAATCGACCGGGAAAAGGTATTCCGCGGAGGTCAAAGAAGTAATCCCGTCGGTCGATCCCGGCAGCCGGACATTTATTGTAAACGCGTGTCTCTCAGGTGACACCACGGGGCTGATGCCCGGAATGTTTGCCCGCTGCGAAGTCCCGGTCGGGGAAAAAGAAATTCTGGCCGTGCCGATGAGCGCGGTTCATAAAATCGGACAGCTGGAATATCTTACCGTTCGCGCCAATGACGGCAAAGCGGTTCGGCAGTTGATAAAAACCGCGCCGATTGTCGGAAAAAACGATCTGGAAATCCTTTCCGGCGCGACCAGTGGCGAAAAATATTTAGAATAAACCAATACAACCCCGTCTCATTTCCGGAAACTTTTCCCGCGCTGAAAAATCGGCTGGAAGTCGGGACCGGAAATTCAAAAGTTGGATGCCGCGGGCGACGTCCGGGCGAACGCACGCGAATGCTTTCCGGCAGTGCGTGTGCAAAGCGACCGTCGACTTTGCTTCCGGCGGACTTTGCCCGAACTGAATATTTCCAATAAAATCATCGGCAATGTGAATTTCCAAGATTGACAAAAGGCGTAATCAATGCTAATTTTATTGTGCAACTGCTTATGTCGGGTTTGGGGACAAACTCATGCTGAATGGCGGCTGCGGCTTGGTCAGACCATGCGACGCCACCGACCTGACGGCGTTGTCAATTACTGAACGAGCGCATTTTTGCAATGGCCAGCGATGGTGCGTTTTTATAAATGCAGGTTGGGGGATGTCCTTATTGTGATAAATCGGAAAACGCAATAGTGAAAAACCGTTCAGTATCCGTTCAGTGGCGGCGGCAGTTCCCCCGCTTGTGGGAAGGCATGTCGAAATGACCTCCCATATCACTCTGTTTTTTCCGGTCGCCGCACTGTCGGGCGCGATATTCCGCCGCCGGCACAATTCATCCGGCGCCTTTTTTGCTTTGGCTCAAAAGCGATTCATCATGCCGTCTTCAAAAAAACAGGGGAGTAACGCACGGTGAACCGCCTAAAATATTCAGCAAAAAAGTTGCTCTTTGCAGTATCGGTCTTTTTGACCCTGGGTTCTGTTCCGCTGTCCGCTGAATGCGGCGAGAACGATTTCGAAAATAATTCCAAGACCGCCGCAGCGGAATCGCACAACGCGGTTGCACTGCTGAATCTTCCCGAAAAGAAGATCGGCGTGCCGCAGGGCGCCATGTCGATGACCGTCGGCGAAAAACTTTTCGACAAGGCCAAAATCCTTTATTTCGGATCGTTGGCCGACGGCTACGCCGCCGTCAAATACAAGAAAATCGACGCCTTCCTTTTTGATCGGCACAGCATGAAATACGCGGTTGCACTCAACCCTGAACTGAAACTTATTCCTGAAGACATTGCGGAGGAGCACATCGTCATCGGCCTGCCGAAGAAAAACCGCGACCTGCAGAAAAAGGTCAACGCCTTTATCGGCGAATACCGCGGGAACGGCGTTTATCAGGACATGCACCAACGGTGGATCGACTCCACATCGCACGCAATGCCGTCCATTCCAGCGCCAACCGCTCCGACCATGAAGCTGAAAATCGGAACCGAGGGCTTGAACGAGCCGATGAACTATTTCGGCCAGGACGGAAAAGTGACCGGCTTCGATGTCGAATTCATCAAACGTCTTGCCGTGTATCTCAATGCCGATGTCGAAATTGAAACCATGACCTATCCCGGACTGATCGCGGCAACCGAAGCCGGGCGCCTCGACATGATGGTCGCCAGTTTGAACGCGACACCGGAACGGACGGAGAACATGCTCCTGTCCGACGATTATGTGGACTCCGCCATCACCGCAATGGTTCATGCTGACTTTCTAAAAGGAAATGACTCTCCGGCCGCCTCCGGCATTTATTCGCTTGCGGATTTGCAGGGGAAAAAGGCGGCGTCCATAACCGGTTCCGGGTTTCAACAGCTCACCGATCCGCTCCAGTCCGGCATTCAGCATGTTTTTTACAACGACATACACACCTGCGTCGCCGCCCTCCGCGCGGGGAAAGTCGACGCGGTTCTGCTGGATAAACCCATGACGCAGATGTTCGCTTCACGTTTTCCCGAAGACACGCGCTTCGTCTGCGTTTATGCCGAAGACTATTATGGATTTGCGTTCCGCAAAGGCTCACCTCTCACCGAACCGGCGAGCCGGGTGATCCGGCAGCTTAAAGAATCCGGCGAAATGGATAAATTCGCCGAAAAATGGCTGAGCGGCAAAACGGCGGAGCTTTCAAACTGGACGCACAAAAAAGACTTTGACGGTTCGGCCGGGGTGCTGCGCTACGCCTCCGACATCACGCAGGAACCAATGTGCTACGCCGATCAGAACGGCAATCCGGTCGGGCTGGACATTGAGGTCATGCGGCGCGTGGCTTATGAGCTGAATATGGAATTCAAATTCATCTCAATGAACTTCGGATCGCTGATCGAGGCGCTGCTGGCGGAGAAAACGGATGCCGTCGGCGGGGCCATGTCAATTACCGAGGAACGTAAAAAACGGGTGGATTTCGCGGAATGCTATTACGAGGGCGGATTGTCGATCCTCGCCGGGAAACCGACAGAAAAAAGCGCTCCCGGCATCACCGAAATATCACAGTTGAACGGAAAGCGCGTCGGCATTTTGTCGGGAACCACGCTGGACACGGTCATCAAAGAGCGCCTGCCGCAGTCCACGCCAATTTATTTCAACTCGTTTACCGATCTGCCGGTGGCCTTGAGTGCCGGGAAAATCGACGCGTTTCTGACGGAGCAGCCGGTGTTCAGACTCATGCAAAAGAAATACCCGACAATGACCGCACTGCCGCAACAGCTTTCCAATGACGAATACGCGTTTATCTTTTCCATGAGCAACACGGCGCTTTGCGACGAATTCAGCCGGCAAATCAAGGCAATGAAAGCCGACGGCACGTTGAAAAAACTTGATGACAAATGGTTTTCCGGCAACAGCGCCGCACCGTCGGTGCCGATTCCGGAGGTCGCGACGCCGAAGGGAACCCTGCACTTCGCCGTTGTACCGCAGCTTGAACCGTTTGCATTTATCCAAAACGGCAACCCGGCGGGATACGACATCGACGTGGCGCAAATCGCGGCCGCCAGCATGGGATATACCGCGGAACCGGTCATTATGGATTTTTCGGCGGTAATCGAAGCGGTATTTGCCGGGAAAGTCGATTTCGGCGCATCATGTATCACGATTACGGAGGAACGCAGGCAAAAGGTGCTTTTCTCCGAACCGGATTATCGCGGCGGAATTGTCGCCGTGGTCATGAACGCGACCACCCCGACGACGGAACCGGAAGCCGTATTATTTCTGCAAAATCTCGAAGAAAGTTTCAATCGGACTTTTCTGGTGGAAAGCCGCTGGAAACTGATTCTGGACGGATTGAAAATCACGGTGATCATCACGGTGCTCTCCGCGATCCTCGGTACGCTTCTCGCCTTTCCGGTCTGCTTTCTGCGCCGCTCAAAGCAATGGATTCCGAGATGGATCGGCAGACTCTATGTGTCGCTGTTTCAGGGGACGCCGATTCTGGTGGTTCTGATGCTGCTCTACTATGTGGTGTTCGCAAAATACGACATCGACGCGGTGATTGTGGCGGTAATCGGCTTCGGGCTGAATTTCGCGGCCTACGCCGGAGAAATGCTCCGAACCGGCATCGACGCGGTTCCGCCGGGACAGATCGAGGCGGCAAAAGCGCTCAGTCTGACCCGTTTTCAGACCTTCCGCAAAGTGGTGTTTCCGCAGGCAGCGCGGCAAATTCTGCCGGTCTACCGGGGTGAATTCATCAACATGCTGAAAACCACATCGGTGGTCGGTTACATCGCCATTCAGGATTTGACCAAGATGAGCGACATCATCCGCAGCCGCACCTACGAGGCGTTTTTTCCACTGATCGCGACCGCGGCGATTTATTTCGCGGCGGCGTGGATGCTGGCGTCCGTTTTAAGTTATTTCGAATACCTCCTGACGCCCGGCAGACGCGTCCGCACCGCGAAAGGAGGGCGATGAAATGATTACGGTCAAGCATCTTCAGAAAACATTTAACGGCGTCGGAGTTCTGCGCGACGTGAACGCTGAAATAAAAAAAGGCGAAGTCATTTCCATCATCGGGCCGTCCGGAACGGGGAAAAGCACTTTTCTGCGCTGTCTCAACCTGCTGGAAACGCCGACCGCCGGCGAAATTGTCGTGAACGGACAAAATATTCTTGATAAAAAAGCGGACATCCGCGCCCTGCGAAAAAAAATGGGCATGGTTTTCCAGCAGTTCAATCTTTTTTCACATCTGACGGTGTTGGAAAACATCATTCTCGCCCCCATGATACAGCTGAATCAATCGCGACCGGAAGCCGTCGAACGCGCGATGGCGCTTTTAAAAACCGTCGGCCTGCCCAACCGGGCGGATGCGCTGCCGAGCCAGCTTTCCGGCGGCCAGCAGCAGCGCGTGGCCATTGCACGGGCGTTGGCGATGAATCCGGAAATCATTCTGTTCGACGAACCGACCTCGGCACTGGACCCGACGATGGTAAGCGAAGTATTGAGCGTAATCCGCGATCTGGCAAAAACCGGCATCACCATGCTTATCGTGACCCACGAAATGAGGTTTGCCCGCGATGTGTCGAGCCGCGTGTTC
>JAEWSS010000338.1 GCA_023459755.1 Verrucomicrobiota bacterium
CGGTGACTCCGCCGGTATCCATCCCGGATATTTTTCGCCGCATCCCACCGTTGCTCCGGCAGCTTCATACAACGCGACAAGCTCCGAAGTCAACTTTTGACGACGGCGATCACTTTGAGCGCGCTGCGAAAGCAGTATGCGACAAATGGAGCCATCCGACGCAATCGTCGCAATATTATTCGACACCGCCGGAACCTGCCATTTGTCATCGAACTCCAGCGCACCATACGGCGTTTTAAGCAGGGTGTCCATCACAACCGTCTGCACGCTCCGGCTCCAGACCGTTTCAGGCGACGCCACGGGCGTCAGCGTCAATTTCAGCCCGGAACCCTCAACACCAAGCATTTCCAGCCATTTTGCCGCAACCCCGGCCACCGCCGTCGCCGCCGCACAGTTCGCCGGAACCGCGATCACCGCCGAGGCCGAACTCGGTATCACATTGCTGACCACTCCGCCCTTGACCGATCCGATCAGCGCCGCCGGCAGCGCGGCAAGCGCGTCGGCCAGAATCACAATTGCGTTGCCGCGGCCGCGATGAATGTCGCTTCCCGAATGGCCGCCTTTCAGCCCGGATACCCGCAGTTCAAATCCGGCGCACCCCGCCGGCGCGGCTTCCGACTCGGTGTCAAACTCAACCTTCATGCGGGCGCCGCCGGCACAGCCGATCACCAGCGTACCCTCCTCTTCGGAGTCAAGATTTATCAGTGCGTCGCAGTCCAGCATGGCGGGGTCGGCAAATTTCGCTCCGGTCAGCCCGGTCTCCTCCTCCACGGTGAACAGCGCCGACAGTGAACCGCCGGGCGCCGCGTTCAGCAGCGCCGCCAATGCCAGCGATACCCCGATACCGTTGTCGGCGCCCAATGTGGTACGCCCGCCGGTGGATATGCGGTCGCCGTCACGCACCGCGTGAATCGGATCGGTCTGAAAATTCACGCCGGAAACCGATGCGCACGGCACCATGTCCAGATGCCCCTGCATCATCACCTTGGGCGCCGTCTCGAACCCGGGCGCCGCCGGACGGGCGATCAATAAATTCCCGGCGCCGTCCCTCCGGCACAAAAAACCATGTTCGGAGGCAAAGGTTTCAAGCCGCTCGGCCAACGCCTCCTCGCACCCCGACGGATGAGGGATTGAACAAATCAGTGAAAAGAACTCCCAAACCTGCCCTTCGGGAAAAACCCCACTCATATTTCACACTCCTTGCGATAACGATAAATTGACTGTAATATTCCCAACGAACCCAAATTCATCGCCATGAACGATCCGCCGTAACTGACCAGCGGCAGCGGAAGCCCGCTGATCGGAGCCAGACCGATGCACATGCCGATATTGATATAACAGTGACAGAACAGCAGCGCCGTCATCCCGACGGCAATATAACGACCGAACGGATCGTCGGTCAAATAAGCAATGCGCAGACAGGAAAGCACCAGTATCAGTTCAGCCGTCAGCAACAACAGCACCCCGACGAACCCGCTCTCCTCGGCAATCACTGAAAAAATGAAGTCATTGTTGGTCACCGTCTGCGGAAGATAGCCGAGCCCGGACAGCGTCCCTCCGCCAACCCCCTTGCCCAGCCAGCCGCCCGACCCCACCGCCAGCCGCGCCTGACGCAGATTGTAGCCGGCTCCGTGCGGATCGGACTCGGGGTCGAGAAATGTGGTTATCCGGTCTCTCTGATACGCTTTCAGCACCGGGCGCACTTCGTATATTTCATTGAGCACCGCAAGCGGAACCATAACTACTACCGCCGCCAGAATCCCGATCACCAATTTTTTGCTCATTCCGGCGGCAAACAGCATACAGAACAAAATCGGCAGCATCACAAAGGCGCTTCCGAAGTCCGGTTCAATCAGAATCAAATACATCGGCAGTCCGGCAACCGCCGCCGCCAGCAGCAAATGCCGGAGTTTCAAAATGTTGAAGTGCGGCGACACCAACAGCGCCGACAGCGCCACAATCGTACCGAGTTTGCCGGCTTCGCTCGGCTGCAGCCGCAGCCCGGAACCGGGAATGCTAAGCCAGCTGCGCGCATTGTTGATCGGCGGCGAAAAAAGCACCAGCACCAGCAGCAGAACCCCGCCGAAATAAAGCAGCGGCGACAGCACCTTCAAGTACCGGTAGTCAAAATAGGACATGATAAAAAACAAACCGGAGCCGAACAGTATCCAGACTAAATGCTGTTTCCAGCTGTCCGGATTACCCGTCTGAACTCCGGTGGAGCGTACAAAAATCAGCCCGAATCCCATCAATACCAGCGCACCGGCAATCTGAAGCCAGTCAAATCCGGCAAAAAAGCGCCATACCGGACGGAGCAGACCGCCAAGCAGTCCTTCTCCTCCGTCCGAACGCTCTTCAATGAGAAGCGGCATCGCGGTTACTCGGCTGCAAACGTCTGATCCCGCTTGGGGCCGACCGAAACAATGCCGACCGCGGCGCCTACCAATTCAGACATCCGCGCCAGATATTTTCTGGCGTTTTCCGGCAAATCCGCCATGCAGCGCGCATCGGCGGTGGAGCACTGCCAGCCCGGCAGCGTCTCGTAAATCGGCTTTACCCGCGAAAGTTCGCCGGTGCCGGACGGGTAATGGTCGCGCCGCACACCGTCAATCTCATAAGCCACGCAGATTTTCACTTCAGCAAGCTCGTCCAGAACGTCAAGTTTGGTAACCGCCATGCGGTCGATGCCGTTCAGCATACAGGAATAGGCTCCGGCCACCGCGTCATACCAGCCGCAGCGCCGCGGCCGACCGGTGGTGGCGCCGAATTCGCCGCCTTTGTTGCGCAGGGCTTCGCCCATGGCGTCATTCAATTCGGTCGGGAAAGGCCCCTCGCCCACGCGGGTGCAGTACGCCTTCATCACGCCCCACACCGTGGAAATATTCCGCGGCGCAATACCGGCACCGCCGCAGGCTCCGCCGGAAATTGTAGTGCTGCTGGTGACAAATGGATAAGTACCGTGGTCAATGTCAAGCAGCGCTCCCTGGGCACCCTCGCACAAAATCTTCTTTCCGGCGCGGATCGCCTGATTGATCGAATAGACCGTGTCGGTTACGAACGGTGCCAGATACTCGGCGGCCGCCTTGGCTTCAAGCCATTTTGCGTCAATATCCAGCTGCTCCATTCCAGCCTCGGCAAACTTGCGGTTATAGGCGGCGGCCTGCTCGCGGAACGCCGACTCCAACGCCGGAATGTCGCGCAAAAGTTCGGCGCGAATGCCGGTGCGGTATGCCTTATCGGCGTATGCCGGACCGATGCCGCGCTTGGTGGTGCCGATCTTGCGTCCGGGAGAAAGCGCGGCCTCCTTCAATGCGTCAAATTCACGATGGTAGGCAAAAATCATGTGGGCATTGCAGGAAAGCTGGATTTTGCTCACGTCAAGTCCGCGTTCGGTCAGCGCCTTCATTTCGGCCGTCAGCCCGATGGGGTCGGCCACCACGCCGTTGCCGATCACGCAGTCCACATTTTTGCGGAAAATGCCGGACGGGACCAGATGCAGCACATACTTTTCGCTGCCGATCTCCACCGTATGACCGGCATTGCTGCCGCCCTGAAAACGAACAACCATATCAACATCGCGCGTCAGCACGTCGATGAGTTTGCCTTTTCCTTCGTCGCCCCACTGGGCGCCGATCAATATTTCGACAGCCATGTCCGAACACTCCTCGTTTTTATTGACAATAACAACCGATTTTCGCACAATTGTATTAATATATCATCGAACATGCGTTTTAGCAACCGCGACCGGCACTTTTCAGCGGACAAATCCGTCATCGTTTTCATCGACCCGGGTTTTTCGCAGGTCGCTGAACAGTTCGCGGGCGTTTTTCAGGCCGCCGAGAAGTATCCATACCGTACAGCCGACACCGATGACCACGTTCAAATAGATTTGGATTCCCCAGAACCAAGACCACACCTTTTCCGGAATGTCCCAGTAAATACGGACAATACAGCCGATCACAAACAGCACCCACCACAGCATTGTCCATGTGAAACTGGCGATGAACAGAAACTTTTCGCCGGCGGTGAACCCGTCGCCGATGCCGACCAGCGAGGCAAACGAAAATTTCGACTTCTTCTTCTCCGGCTCGGCCACGATCGAGTCGCTCTGAATCGCGTATTTTCCGCGATGCAGCAGTTTGTCCATGTCATGCACACTGCGGCGGCCGAGCAGTGAAACGGCAATATAGCCGACAACCGAGAATATCGAAGCGTAGAATCCGATCCACGCCTCGGTCAGATAAAATTGATGAACGTACGGACTGTTTGCCAGCCAATCCTGCGCCGCCGCACTTCCGGCCGCCCACGTCCGCAGCCAGCTGAACAGCGCCACCGACCCGGCGGACAAAATCACGCAGAACAATGCCAGAATCGTCAGATTGCGCACCCCGGCGCGGAACCGTTCGCGTCCGCGCATTAAGAGCGCGATCACGGCAAACAGCACGCCCAGCGCCAGAATCGCAATCGATATCTTATTCAGAATGGTCAATCCCCCGGCGGCCGGAGCAAACACCGCGGCAACCACGTCCTCCCAAATCTGCACAATCACCAGACCGCCGAACCCGGTCACCGTTCCGATGCTCATTGCCGTCCACGCCGCCGCGGTGGTGCCGTGTTTCCAGTACAGTCCGCCAATGATGACCGCTCCGGCGCCGCCGGCGTAAATCGCGGCGGTCAAGGTAAAATACATGGTGATGAAACTTTTCTGCGTGTAAAGTTCGCTGAAGATAAAACCGAACACCGCCACGCCGATAATCGCCAGGCGCATCACCAGCATATGGGTCTTGGGGGTGAACGGCTTACCGCGCATCGGGGCGATCACGTCCTGAATCAGAATCGTTCCCCAGCTGTGGGTGTAGGTGCTGTCGCAGGTGATCGCGCAGCAGAGAATCACCGCCACGAACAGGCCGAACAGTCCGGACGGCAGCAGGTGGGACATGGTGATCGGAACCGTCATCTGCGCCTGAATCCGCGCGTCGCCGCAGGCGGCAATCGCCTCTTTGACCGCAACAGCGTCCGCACCGTATTTGTCCAGATGGAGAAACGCGTAGACCGCCATCGGAACCACGATCATGCACATCGCCGACGCCATGCCGCGCCATGAACCGATCACATTGGACATCACCGCCTCGTGCGGCGTTTTCGCCGCCGAACCGTACCCGGAATTGCCCTGCCACACCATTACGCCGTAGAATGCGCCGAACAGACCGATCAGAAAATAACTGAGGTCGAATTCACGGGTGGTGCTGTTCATAAACGGGTCGATCAGCGAAGTGCCGGGCTTTTCGACCACCTTGAGTCCGTCGATCAAATCGCCCCAGCCGAACTTGAACACGGTGAACAGCAGTATCGCCGCCAGCACCGCGATCACAAAGGAGTTCTGCAGAAAGCCGTTGATCATAATACTGATCATACCGCCGGAGCAGGAGATGTAGACCGCCACCGCAAGATAGCCGATCATCAGCATTGAAAAAGTGCCGAATTCAATTCCCATAAACTCGAAACGGGCCGGAAGTCCGATAAAGCTCATCAGAAATTTTGCGGTCACCATCGGGAATATTCCGTAGTTCAGCAGTCCGGACAGCCAGCAGAGAATGCCGGCGAAAAAACGGAAGTTGCGGCTGTAGCGCATCTCGAAAAACTGCGCCAGCGTCAGACTTCGCGTCTGACGGTAGCGGTAGATCACAAAACCGGACAGCATGATGATCGTGCCGATCGGCGTCCCCATCACCCCCCACCAGCGCGGCGGAAGTCCGGTGGCGTACCCGAACTCCCAGAGATTGACAATGCTTATCGCGCCAAGAAAACCGCTGGCGATCGTCAGCAGATAACGCCCGGCCAGCCGGTTGGCCGCAAGAAAGTCGGCACTCGACCGCATGAAGCGTTTTGTATAGACCGCGGTACACACAATCGCCGCAATCACCAGACCGATGACCGCACAATCAAACCAGCCGACAAGCATACTTCATCTCCGTGTTTGTTAATTATTTATTCAATATACACCGTCATCATCAAATCGGCAATGGTAAAATAGCAGTATAAAATGGTAAAATAGCGGCATAACAGGTAAAAAAGAGCGTCTTTTTCTAAAACGCGTCAATGCCAGCCGCCGTTCGTCACAAAAATTTTTCAGTTTTTTTGTTTTTCCGGCTTGACATACATAGACAAACTATGTATTGTAGAATTGAAAACCATCTAACCCAGGAGGTCGTCATGATTGAAAATCGGGATTTGAACCGCGGAACCGTTGGAACCATCGTATTGAAACTGCTGTCCGGACGTCAAATGTACGGATACGAGATCATCAAGGAGGTGGAGAAGCGCACCGATGGGGAATTTGTCTGGAAGGAGGGAACGCTGTATCCGGCGCTGCACAAACTGGAGGCCGGCGGACTGATCGCCAGCAGCTGGGAACTGGCGTCCGGCAAACCGCGCAAATATTACGCGATCACCCGGGCCGGAGAAGCGGCGCTCGCGGCCGAGACCGCGACGATCAAAAAATTCATCGCCGCCTTAAGCTCAATCATGATGACGGAGGCGCACAATGAACTCGCCTGAGGAAATCGTCAAACGCTGCGCCGCGCCGTTTGCACGCGACGTTGAACTGCAAACCGAAATCGCCAACGAGGTGGCCGATCACCTCCGCAGTTCGGCCGCCGAAAACGGCGAAGAGGAGGCGGTTCACAGGTTCGGTCCGCCGGAAGAGGCGGCGGAGGAACTGCTGCTGGCAAACTTCAAACGACTCGGACGGCGCACCCGTCTGCGTCTGGCGATCAAAGTTCTGCTGGTTCCGCTGATGCTGGCCGCCGTGTTGTTCTGCGTGGGACGGGATATAATACCGATATTTCATTTGAAGACAAAGATCACCGATCCCAACGCCACTAGCAGCATCCTCGGCTACCGTAATTTTTCCGACGACGAAAAGGCGGCCATCTTGGGCAGAAAAACGCCGGACAAGGCGCTGGCCGAGTTTCAGGCCGCGCCCGGTCCGGTAACCCGGTCGGCATATATTTTTGCGCTGGTGGAAAAAAACGACCCGGCGACCGGCGAACTTGAGAAAGCGCTGGAAGAGGCCGTCGCCGCCGAACCGGACAACGCCGTTTATTTTCTCATGCTCAGCAAGGTGGTCGCCGAACGCGCCGTGGACCGCGAGGCGAACGGCGACATTAAAATCAAAGACCGCGCGCTGTTCGACCGCGCCATGAATATTTATCTGACCGGCGCGGAAAAATCGGCGATGCACACCTACATTGAAGAACGCAACGCCGCCGGAGGCGAACTGGTAAAACCGGACGGCACTTTCACCGGTTGGCTGATGTGGTTTTCACATCGTATCCAACTAAAGCTGCCGCACTTTTCCCAGCTGCGGGCAGCGGTAAACAATGCGAAAGCATACACCGGAATTCTGCTGAGCGAAAACGATCCGCGCGCTGAAATATTTATCAACTCTTTTCCCAAAGTTGCGCGGCTTGTGGCCGAAGACGACACTTCGACGCTCATCGGACAACTGGTGGCGCAACGCATCAACGATACTCCGGCCAGCCTGTCGGCCGAATTGGAAGCGGCCGGATACAAAAACGCTGCGGAAGAAATGCAGCGCCGCCGGAACGCACATGAGGATATTTTGCGTAACTGGAAACAAAACGATGAACAACGAAAAATCATTGTTGAAAAAGGCGGCATATTATCCGAACTTCTGTTGTGGGGCGTTATTCCTGTGGACGATGAAAGGCAATTTTTGCCGGAGCGTCGTTTCTCCGGGGCGGCGGTTGCAAATTTCATTCTGCTGTTTGAGGAGTTGCTGATTTTCGCGGTGATTGTTGCGATGGCGCTGTACCTCGTCTTCCGGCATCGCGGGATTTACCTGATGATTCTGCCGGGCAAAAAATATTTGCAGCTGGCGCTGTTCGGTGTGGTGATCCCGCTGGTGCTGTGGCAGATTCTGGACTTCGTGCTGTGCCGCACCGTAAGATTTCCGGTAGCAACTGTGGTGAACATACTGGCGATGACCGTAATGACGTCATGGTTCATTATCCTGGCGGTAAAAATGTTGAAGAAACGTCATCTTCAGCTCAACGGCGTCAAAATCGGCCGGCCGATTCTGACCGCGAACATGATCGTGCTGCTGACCGGGATGATGGCGCTTCAGACCATGCTGATGCGGCCGTGGCTGGAGGCGGTCCGCAAGACCGCAATGGCCGAGGAC
>JAEWSS010000339.1 GCA_023459755.1 Verrucomicrobiota bacterium
GTCTGGACGTTCCTTTGAGACTGTCCACCACATATAACGAGGTCTGTCCGCCGCTGGTTCTGGCGCAAACGATATGGCGCCCGTCCGGCGCCCACGACGGCGATTCCCATTCACCGACATCGCTGACGATCTGTTTCGGGGGTTCTTCGCCGTTCATGTCATTGACCGCCAGCTTGTAGCTGCCGTTGATCTTTGCGGCGTAAACGATGCGGTTCTGGCGCGACCAGTCCGGCGTGGCGGCTTCGCTGCCGAGCGTGGTCAGCCGTTTGATGCTCTTTGCCGCCAGATTGACGGTGAACAACCGCGGCACTCTGCCTCCTTCGTTGGAGACGTAGCAGACGGTGTCGCCGGCCGGATTCCAGCAGGGGGACGCTTCCACCGCCGGGCCGTTGGTCAGCCGGAGCTGGGAATGACTGCCGAGATTCTGCACATAAAGCTCCAGCCGGTCTTCAAAACTGCCGACGAAGGCGATCTTGGCGAAGTCCGGAGAAAACGAGGTTCCCACGTTCAACCCGCGCAGATTGGTCAGTCGCTTGGTTCCCAGCGGCGAAAGTCTGGTTTGCAAAATGGTGGTGGACCCGGTGCTGTATTTGGTGTATCCGATGCTTTTGCTGTCCGGCGACCAGCTCGGTTCAACGCAGAGCGACTTGAAGTCGGTGATCTGGTTCACGTCGCCGCCGGCGATGTCGCAGGTGAATATTTCGCGGCGATCCCTGCCGAGGTCGGCGCAGAACGCTATCTTGCTCTGGCAGAGTTCCTTGACGTCTTCCTTGGGGAAGATTTTCTGGAGCATTGCGTCAACCACTTTTCTGGCTCCTTCGCGCGCGGTGTTGAATGACACCCGGCCGCTGGTTATTTCCCTTCCGCCGCTGCTCAGCACATACTGGCAGGTGGTGGAGTTGGCCGAACCGCGCAGTTCAAAGTCGGCCGAGGTCGAACCGGACAGCGTGAGCCAGCCGGACGCCTTGATATATTGCGGCACCAGACTTTCCAGCTCCTGATTGCCGTTGATGCCGATCATGCGCACGGAAGCCTCGCCTCCCTCTCCGGGCGTGGTGCTGATCGTAAGATCCTGCGCCAGCGCGGCGCAGACGGTCATCGCCGTCGAGACAAGCCAGACGGCCAATTTGCTGATCGGATGTTTCATCAAGCTGCTTCTCCTTATATTTTTCTTCTGATTACTGATTGCGATGGTCGATCACGCGCCGCGCTTTGCCTTCGCTGCGCTGAATGGTCTGCGGCGCCACCAGCTTGACAACGACCCGCAGGCCGATGGTGTCGGAAATGGCCCGGGTGATGCGCTTCTGGAGAGTTTCGATTTCGCGGACGCGGTCGGAAAAAAGTTCGCCGGTGATTTCCACGTCAACTTCAATATTGTCCATGCCGTTTTCGGTGTAGAGAACGATGTTGTAATGCGGAAGCGTGCCGTCCACCGCGAGCAGAGCCGACTCGATCTGCGACGGGAACACGTTGATGCCGCGGATGATGAACATATCGTCGGAGCGGCTGGAAATGCGGTCGATCTTGCGCAGTGTGCGGCCGCACGGACATTTTTCCGGAATGATCCTGGTGAGGTCGCGGGTGCGGTAGCGGATCATTGGCAGCGCCTCTTTGGTCAAACTGGTGAGCACAAGTTCGCCGATCTCGCCGTCCGGCAGGACTTCCAGTGTTTCCGGGTTGATGATCTCCGGATAGAAGTGGTCTTCAAAAACGTGCAGTCCGTTGTGTTCGGAGCACTCGATGGCCACGCCGGGGCCGATTATTTCGGAAAGACCGTAAATGTCGAACGCCTTGATTCCGCTGATCTCCTCAATGCGTTTGCGCATTTCGTTGGTCCACGGTTCGGCTCCGAATATTCCGGTATGGAGCGGCATTTTATGCATGTCCAGCCCCTGTTCGGCCGCTTTTTCCGCCAGATGGCAGAAATAACTGGGAGTGCAGCAGATCGCGGTGACGCCGAAGTCGTGCATGACCATAATCTGACGCTGGGTGTTGCCCACGCTGGTGGGAACCACCGTGCAGCCCAGTGCTTCGCCGCCGCCGTGGGCGCCGAGTCCGCCGGTGAAAAGTCCGTAACCGTAGGATATTTGAAGAATATCGCTTTTGGTCAACCCGGCGCACATCAGGGCGCGCTTCATGACTTCGCCCCAGGTGGCGAGATCGCCGCGGGTATAGCCCACTACGATCGGTTTGCCGGTGGTGCCGCTGGAGGCGTGAAGCCGCACGATGTCATCCATCGGAACGGCAAACAGACCGAACGGGTAGTTGTCGCGCAGATCGGCTTTGATGGTAAAGGGCAGGCGATGGAGATCGGCCAGTGTTTTAATCTCTTCCGGCCGCACGTTGGCGGCGTCCATTTTTGCCCGATAGGACGGCACATTGCCGTAGGCGCGGGCCACGGTTTCGCGGAGCCTCTGATTTTGAAGTTCCGCCAATTCCTGCTGGGGGAGGTAATCCGCCCGATTGTCATTTTTCATAAAAAAACTCTCAAACCGGTTATGTTTTGTTTAAAAAGATAATATAACCGAATTGGGCGGTTCTGCAAGTTGTCGACGCGGTTTATTCGCCGCTTTTTTCGTATCTCAGCGCGAGCAGTGTGATGTCGTCGAACTGTTCGGCGGCTCCGGCGTGGGTGGAGACGGCTTCGACAATCATTTTGACCAGCGCTTCGCAGGTGACTTTTTCATCGGCCCCGGCCAGAATGTTTTTCAGCCGGTTCAATGAAAACTCATTATTTTTGTCATCGATCGCCTCGGTTACGCCGTCGGTGTAAAGCAGCAGCAGATCGCCGGGATGAAGCTGGTGTTCGGCCGTGGTGTAGTCGTGGTCTGAAATTGCCAGCGGCGGCCCCTGGATGCCGGACATGGTTTCCACCGTGCCGTCGGCGCGGCGGATGAGCGGCGGGTTGTGTCCGGCGTTGGTGTAGCGCAGCACGCCGGTGGAAAGATTGAATACGCCGAAAAAGAAAGTCACGAACATCATCATGTCGTTGCTGCCGGCCAGATGGGCGTTGATCCGGCAGGCTACTTCGCCGGTGGTGAGCTGCGGCGAGGCGGAACCGCGAAGCAGTGTCTGGGTTACGGCCATGAACAATGCGCCGGGGATGCCTTTGCCGGAAACGTCGCCGACGGCGACCGCCAGTTCATCGTCGGAAAGATGGAAAAAGTCGTACAAGTCGCCGCCGACCTCTTTTGCCGGTCGCAGGGTGGCGAACAGTTCATATCTTCCGCACTTGCTGTTCAGTGAACAGCGCTGCGGCAGCAGTGACTGCTGAATGCGGGTGGCGATGGAGAGTTCGCTTTCCATCCGGTTGCGGGCCGCGGTGGAGTTCTCCAGTTTGTTGATGTAGGACTGAAGCGAGCGCTGCATGGAGGCGAAGGCGTCGTTGAGCTGGCCGACCTCGTCCTGACGTTCAAGTTTTGGCAGTTTCGCGGAAAAATCTCCGGCGCCGATCCGTCTGGCCGCCGGTGCCAGCATGCGCAGAGGTTTCAGCGCCCGCCAGGTGAGCACTCCGAGGATAATCATCGCCAGCACCACCGCCGACACCGCCAGAATGCTGGCGTAGTGACGGAGGCGCAGAAGCGGCTGGAAAAGTTTGGTCTGTGACAGTTTTGCGCCGACCAGCCAGTTGTTGCAGTCCAGATTGGCGTTGGCGATTACAAACTCGCCGTGTTCGCCGCCGTTCAGCTCGTGAAAATCATAGGCCATGCAGGTGGCTCCCGGCTCCAGCGCTTTGCGCCAGAACGCCTGATATTCCGGATTGTCCGGCGCAAGGTCGAACACCGTGTGCGACATTATCCATGAACTGTTGGGATGCACTACGATTCTTCCGGAACCGGACAGCAGGAACGCATATCCCTCCGCGCCGGACAATTTTGAAATGTAACGGTTGAGCTCCTGGAGCGAAACGTCCACGGTGACCACGCCGGCGAACTTCCCTTTGAGTTGGAACGGATGGGAGTAAGTGGTCATCAGGATGTTGCCGAGGCCGTCGTCGAAATACGGTTCGGACCACGAGCCTTTGAGGTGATCCGAGTTGGCGAACCACGGAAATGAGAAATAGTCATAGTCTTCCCCCACGGTCACGGTCTGCTGCCGGTCGCCGTTGAAGTGGGTGTACCACATGCAGTTTTCCCTGGTTTTGAGTCGGGCGTAGGGGGCGTAGGCGATGCTGCCGCCGGAGATTTCCGGATTGGTTTCATGGAGTTCGGCGATATTTCTGGTCAACATGTCCTGGAGCTGTTCGTCGGAGCACAGTTCTTCTTCGATGACCAGTGAAAGTGTTTTCGCGGCGCGTTCGGCGTCCACGAAGATGCCGTTCAGTCTGGCGGCGCCGAGCTCGACCGAGCGGGTTGCCCGCAGTTCGATTTCGTCGCGGAGCATGTCTGCCGAGGCGGCGGTCAGGTAGTATGCGAGAATCAGCACCACCAGCAGTACAACCGGCGTGATCAGCAGAATCTGCTGCCAGGCCAGGGATTTTTTCCAGTTGACGACCATTTGATACTCCTTTTTTCCGACGAATGACATAATATAATGCCGGAAAGCTTTTTGTAAATACCGAAAAATCTTAAAAATCAAAGAAACCGGATTGTGCGTTCATTGCTGTTCGGATTTTTCCGTTTCGGCGGCGGCCGGGCGGGAGAAGCGGCCGCCGGCGAGAAAGCAGACGGTCTGGCGCTGGACTTCCGGGTTGTGCATCATGAATGAATGACCGCATGGGACGGCGATAAAATCGCATTGTCCTTTTAGTTTTGTTGACTTTATGGTGACTCTTTTGTCGAAATTTCCGGCAATGATTCCGATGCGGAAGCGGTCGGGTTCCGGCAGCAGATTGGCGGCGGAACCGGC
>JAEWSS010000340.1 GCA_023459755.1 Verrucomicrobiota bacterium
GAGCCAGCATGGTCAAGTAACGGAAAAATTCGCTGTCCAGATATTCCAACTCGGTCTCGCCGTCATACGCCAGATAATCGGCCAGATCCTCCGGCGTAATGTGTTTGCGAACCTCGCGTTCCAATATTTCGTGAAAAGCCTCGATCTTGGAGGTCTCAAGCCCCACGCCAACCGCCATCGGATGGCCGCCGTAGCGCTCCAGAAGCGGAGCCGCCTGCGCCAGCAGTTCAACCAGATTGAGCGAACCGACGCTGCGTCCGGAACCGTAGGCGTGATCGCCCTGAATTGTCAATACAATCGTCGGACGGTTGAAGTCGCGCGCCAGACGCGACGCGACAATCCCGATCACCCCCTGATGCCACCCCTGACCGGCCACCAGCAGTGCATATTTTTCATGCAGTTGACGCGTGGATTCCAGCTTGGCGCGGGCCTCCTGATATATCTCCTGCTCCTTTTCCTGCCGTACCCGGTTGTATTTTTCCAGCGTGTTGGCAAATTGATACGCCTCGACGATGTTTTCCGACTCCAGCAGCCGCATGGCGATATTCGCATCTCCGACCCGGCCGGCCGCATTGATCCGCGGAGCCAGCTTGAACGTAATGTCGGACGGCGTCAAATCGCTGTGCATTTTTGAACTTTCAATCAAAGCGCGAACGCCGGGACGAATCTGCTTCTTCAGTATCTCGATACCGTATTTGACCATGGTTCGATTTTCGCCCTGAAGCGGAACTATGTCGGCCACGGTGCCGAGCGCCACATAGTCCAGAACGTCTTCGAGGTTCATATCGTAGCCGCCGAGCTTGTGTTCACGCCCGTACTTGATGAACGCGTGCGAAAGTTTGAACGCCGCACCGGCACCGGACAAAACGTGAAGGTCTTCGAGTTCCGGATAAATCTTGGCGTTGACCACCGCCATCGCCTCGGGAAGTGAACTGCCGGCCTCGTGGTGATCGGTGATAATCACATCGATCCCCATTTCAAGTGCCTCCTTCACCGCGTCGCAGCTGGTGACGCCGCAGTCCACCGTCACCAGAACCTTGCATTCCTGACCGGAACTGAGCGCCTTCTGAAGCGACTCCGGCGTAAAGCCGTAACCGTCGTCAAAACGGTGTGGAATAAATGTGTGCGCGATTGCGCCGTTGCGCTGCAGCACGAGCTGCAAAAGGGCGCTGGCGGTAATGCCGTCGGTGTCATAGTCTCCGTGAATCAGTATCGGCTCCTTGTTCAGAACCGCCTGCCAAAGCCGAGCGACCGCTTTTTCAATACCGGGAAAACGGTACGGATCGCTCAATCCCGCCAGTTTCGGATGCAGAAAGTCCGCTATCTGCCCGCCCGCGATGCCGCGCGCGGCAAAAAACAGAGCCACCGGCTGCGGAAGCATATAGGTCCGCATCAGCTTTTCTACTTCGTTGTCCGAATTTTGGCAGGATGATTTCCATTGAATCTCACCCATAATTAGTTTTTTCTTTCAAGTTTAAATAATTCACCAATTAACTTACACTGATTATCGGATAACTCAACCTTTATTTTAAAATATTTCCGTTTTTTATCCATTTGAGGTGAAAAATAAAAAAAGCGCGCCGCGATGATCGCGACGCGCCGGAAAAGCACCGTCCGGGCTGAGCAAAAAGGCTCGCTCAACAACAGACAATCGACCTTGTCACTGAAACATTTCCAATATTTTTGCCACCATCAGCCCCACCCCGGTTCCAAGAATGGTTCCCAGCGTGGCCATCAGCACCCCGATCGGCACCAGGGCCGGCGAATAAACGCTGGAGATAACCGTGGCGGAAGCCACGCCGCCGATGTTGGCCAGACTGGCGGTCTGGCAGGAATACGCGTCAAATTTGAACAGCTTTGCCGCCAGCACCAGCAACCCGAAATGGATGGCCAGAACCACGAAGCCGAGCACGACGTAAACGGCCATCGTTCCCATGTCGATTTCACGCAGATTCACCTTGGAACCGATCACCGCGATGAAGAAGAACAGCAGCGTGTTGCCGACTTCCGAACTGCCGGAGAGCCGACCGATTCGGGTCATACCGCACAGCATGCCGAGCAGCGTGGCGTAAACCACCTGCCAGACCGCACTCTGCTTGAGACTGGAAAGTATCGGCGCACTGTCCGCCAGAGGGGTCATCAGCGCCACCGTCAAGTCGGACAGCATGAAGCACACCGCGCCGACCGCCGCCGCCAGACCGAGCACAAAGATCAGGTCGGCAAACTGCATCGGTTTGGCCGACTCCGCCCGTCCCGCCGCCTCAAGTTTTTTCACCACCTGTTCGAGCTTCGCGCCGTCGGCCCTGGTCCAGCGGTCGAACCCCCTGGCCAGCGGAACCGCCAGCAGCATCAGCAGCAGCCACACCGAATAGCTGATGGTGTCGATCGCCAGCACATACCCCATGTCCGACTCCGGCACCGCCAGCGCCCGCTGGATCGCAACCATATTGACCGTTCCGCCGACCCAACTGCCGCAGAGCGCCGAAAGCGCCTTCCACGACTCAGGATCAAGCCCGCCGCGAAACAACACATACGCAACCACAAAACCGACCGCCATCGTCAACGCCGCAACAACAAATACCGCGATCATCCGCGGCCCGAGTTTGACGATCTCGCGCAGGTCGCCTTTCAGCAGAAGCAGAAATATCATCGCCGGCAGCAGATACGCGGTGACGCCGGACGACCCCGATGCCACTTTTTTGATCTCCGCCGTGTTTTCCCACAGATTAAGCGACCCCATTATCATCGTTACGATATAAAGACAAACCACCGCCGGAACATAATTGAAAAACAGTTTGGCGTATTTGCCGGAACTCTTTGCTTCGCAGAACTTCAGCGCTCCGGCCGCGAAGAACAGCAACGCAAGATAAGTGTAGCCGTCACGAATCGGGAACCAGCCTCCGACCACCGTCATAATCGTGTCCAACATGATTTTTCCCCTGTTTGTTATTTGATTTTCATTAAAATACCTGTAAAGTTAATAATGTGCAAATCAAGGAGGACGGATTATGCTGAAAAAAATACTTGAAGAACGCCTCAAAACCGCACCGCCGGAAATGTCGGTATCGGTGGTTTTGCGCGAACTCGAAAGCGGCGCCGCCGTTTTTGAATTCAACCCCGCGATTCAGATGAAGTCGGCCAGCACCATAAAGGTTCTGATCATGGCCGAGGCGATGCGCCAGCTGGAGGCAAAAATACTCAACCCGAACCGCCACATCATCATCTCCGATTCGGAAAAACTCGAAGACAGCGTGATCGGTCTGCTTGAGGTCGAAAGTCTTACGCTGAACGACCTCCTCACCATGATGATTATCGTCAGCGACAACACCTGCACCAACGTTCTGATCGATCTGCTCGGAATGAACCGCATCAACGATTTCGCCAGGGTGCTCGGCCTGAAGCAAACCGTTCTCGCCCGCAAAATGCTCGACTTCAAGGCCGCCGCCGCCGGACGCGAAAACTTCACCAGCGCCGCCGACCTCGCCGCACTGTTCTTTCTGATCGGCCGCCGCAAGCTGCCGTCCAGCGCAAAAATGCTCGACATTCTTTATCACCAGAAACAGGGGGCGTTCCGCCGCTATCTTCCGGAGGAGGTCAGGATCGCCCACAAACCGGGCGGACTTCCCGATATCGCCCACGACGCCGGAATCATCCGCGCCGGAACCGCCGACTACGTCTGGTGCGTCACCACCTCCGGCGCGTCGAACTCCGCCGGAAATGAACTTATCGGCGACCTGACAAAATTGATTTACGACAATTTAAACAAACAATAAAGGAGTTTTCAGATCATGTTTTTACGCAACCTCTGCGCGGTTTCCGCCGCGCTCATCC
>JAEWSS010000341.1 GCA_023459755.1 Verrucomicrobiota bacterium
CCGCAACAGCACGTTTGAATCGGTAGAGAGCACCACTCGCCCGGTTTTCGCGTCGATAGCCGTTACATAGGCCGGACGGCCCATTGCCACGCCGAGCCCTTTGCGCTGGCCGATGGTGTAAAGATGAATGCCCTGATGGCGCCCCAGCACCTTGCCGTTTTCATCCACGATTTCGCCGGGGACCGGCGCGGCTTCGAAATAAGCCGCCAGCGTTTGCGAAAAAGCCTCGCCGGGAACGCCGAAACAGGCATCCTGGCTTTCTTTTTTTCGCGCGTTTTCAAGTCCCAGCGCGGCGGCGCGGCGGCGTACCTCGTCTTTGGTCAGAGAACCGAGGGGCATCCGGCAGAACTTCAGTTGTTCGCGGGTCAGGAGCGCGAGGAAATAGACTTGGTCCTTGCCGGTATCGACGGCGTGACGGAGTTCGCCTTTTTCATGGTCGAGGATGGCGTAATGGCCGGTCAGCATGGCGTCGGCGCCGAGTGCGCGGGCGTGTTCGGCAAGCAATCCGAATTTCAGGTGAAAATTACAGAACGCGCAGGGGTTGGGAGTGCGTCCGGCCCGGTATTCGTTCCAGGAATATTCCAACACTTTTTCGCGGAAGTCGCGGCGCAGGTCGAGGAATTGGTGGTCAATGCCAAGCTGGGCGGCGACCCGGGTAACCTGTTCGCGGTCGTCGCTGCCGCAACCGCCGTTGCCGTCGCAGTCCCGCAGGATCAGCGTCACGCCGGTTACGCGGGCTCCGGACTCAAGGGCCAGCGCGGCGGCGACGGTGGAGTCGACCCCGCCGCTCATCGCCGCTACGTATAAAGGTTTCGCACTCATAATTTCTGTTCGAGCATCCGGGTGATCGGCAATCTGGCGCGGTCCATGAGCTCGATGGGGAGTTCCACTTTGTGGACCATATTCCGGAGGGAGTTCAGCACGTCCGCCAGTTTGGTTTTTTTCATGTCGGGACAGGTCAGATCGTGCGGCAGTTCATGGAATTTCTTGCCGGGGTTCTCGTTTTTCAGGCGGTTCATGATGCCGTATTCGGTGCCGACGATGAATTCTTTCGCCTCCGATTCGCGGGCGAATTGGAGGATGCCGCCGGTGCTCAGCGCATAATCGGCCTCGGCGACTGTTTCGACCGGGCATTCGGGATGGACCAGTACGATTGCGCCGGGGTGGGCGGCCCGCGCCGCGCGGATCATTTCGGGCGTGGCGTGGTGATGAATCGGGCAGAAGCCGGGCCAGAACAGCATTTTGCGGTTCAGTTTGTTGCTGACATTGGCGCCGAGGTTGATATCCGGCAGGAAGATGATGTCGCGGTCTTTCGGCACCAGGGCGACGATTTTATCGACATTGGATGACGTACAGCAGATGTCGACTTCCGCCTTGACCTCCGCCGTGCTGTTGACGTAACAGATGGCGACGGCGTCGGGATATTGTTTGCGGAAGGCGCGGACTTTTTCGGCGTCGGCCATGTCGGCCATCGGGCAACCGGCGTCGGGCACCGGCAGCAGTACGGTCCGTTCGGGGGAGAGAATTTTGGCGGTTTCGGCCATGAAGCGGACGCCGCAGAATACGATGACGTCGGCTTCGGCGTCGCGCGCTTTGATACTCAACTCCAACGAGTCGCCCAGAAAATCGGCGATGTCCTGTATTTCCGGCAGCACATAATTGTGTGCGAGGATGATGGCGTTGCGCTCTTTTTTCAGGCGCTTGATTTCATTGATCATATCCTGCATGACAGATTCTCCTTCATGATTTATAAATCTCCTAAAGCATATGCAAGTACCAGGTCCGCCTGCTTGGCCGCGGCGATGTGGACCCTGGGGGCACAGGGCGGCGCCGCTTCGTCCGCCTCGGTGACATTGTCGCCGACCAGGTAAAAACGGCTGTTAAGGCGTTGGACCGTGATGGCGTCGCTGTTTCCCCAGCCGCCCAGTCCGGAGGCCGAAATATAGAGCGGCCCGGCATTGAAAAATACTTCGGCCAGCATCTTTTTGCATTCAGCCCGGTCGAACGCTTCGACGATTACATCGCAACCGGCGAAGACCCCGCGCGCATTGTACGCGTCGATCCTGCCGTTGAAGATATCCGCTTTCAGGTCCGGGTTCAGGCGCAACAGATTTTCCCGGAGCGCCTCGACTTTCGGTTTGCCGAGCTGGTCCGGGAAGAAAAACTGACGGTTCAGGTTTGTCGCTTCCACCACGTCGAAATCGGCGACCGTCAACTGTGTGAAGCCGCTGCGCACCAGCATTTGCGCGCAATTCGACCCCAATCCTCCGGCACCGGCGATTCCGACCCGCACGGCGGCGATTCGCGCCAGTTGTTCCGCGCTGAAATAACGCTCCAGTCCACGGTACAGGCTGTTCATCCGGTCATCCTCCGCCGACGAATGTCACCGCCAGAAGCCGGTCGCCGTCATTCAATACGGTTTCTTCCCAGCGGGGACTCGGCACCAGTTCATCGTTCAGTTCCACGATGACTCTTTCCTGATTGAGCCCGGCCGACAGGAGGAAATCCCGCAATGTGACGCCGTCGGCGGCATCCATTTCTTTTCGGTTGAAAATTACTTTCATCGCTTTTTTCCGCTTTTTCACCCTGATCGAGTATATACATTTGAGAAATGTAGCGCCTGAACCGTGTTTTTTCAATCCGTCAACGGAATTATTTCGGCAAGAGTGGAATTCAGCGGATGAAGTTCGTTCTTGCCGGGGCTTCCGGAACCGGAAATGGAACTTTA
>JAEWSS010000342.1 GCA_023459755.1 Verrucomicrobiota bacterium
CCAGTCCTGAATATTTTCCATCCAGTGGAAATAGGTTTTGCTCCAGCGTTCCGGATAGAACTTGATCCGGCCGGACTGCACCGCTTCGATCGCCGGTTTCGCCAGCTCCTTCATGTTGCAGAACCACTGATAACTGATCAGTGTTTCGATCGGAACGTCACCGCGTTCGGAAAATCCGACCGCGTGTTTGATCGGCTCCACGCCGATGACCAGACCGAGTTTTTCAAGTTCGGCCATCACCTTGTCGCGGGCGGCGTAACGATCCAGCCCGGAGAACTCCTTTCCGGCGCGGTCATTCAGACTGGCGTCGGCATTCATGATGTTGATGACCTCAAGATTGTGACGCTGGCCGACCATGAAGTCATTCGGGTCGTGCGCCGGAGTGATCTTCACGCAGCCCGACCCTTTTTCCGGGTCGGCATGTTCGTCGCCGATAATCGGGATCTCCCGGTCGGTCAGCGGCAGTTTGACCGTTTTGCCGATCAAATGCTTGTAGCGCGGGTCTTCCGGGTTGACCGCCACGGCGGTGTCGCCGAACATGGTTTCCGGCCGGGTGGTGGCCACTTCCAGAAAGCCGGAACCGTCGGCCAGCGGATATTTGATGTGGTAGAATTTACCGTCGATCTCCTTGTAGATGACCTCCTCGTCCGACAGCGCCGTCTTCGACACCGGGCACCAGTTGATCATCCGCTGACCGCGGTAGATGTAGCCTTTTTTATAGAGTTCAACGAACACCTTGCGCACCGCGCGGCTCAGCCCTTCGTCCATGGTGAAGCGTTCGCGCTCCCAGTCGCAGGCGGTGCCGAGTTTGCGCAGCTGGCTGATGATGGTGCCGCCGTATTTTTTCTTCCAGTCCCAGACTTTGGCGATAAATTTTTCGCGGCCGAGTTCGTCGCGCCCGGGCAGTCCGGCCGCCTTGAGACTTTTTTGAACCTTGCTCTCGGTGGCAATTCCGGCGTGGTCGGTGCCGGGGAACCAGCAGACTTCATAGCCGCGCATCCGGTGATAACGGATCAGAATATCCTGAAGCGTGTTGTTCAGAACATGGCCGATCGTCAGGATTCCGGTCACGTTCGGCGGCGGAATAACTATGCTGTACGCGGGTTTGTCCGGGTTCACCCGACCGTGAAAAAGTTTATTTTCCTCCCAGAACGGATACCATTTCGCCTCGGCGTCCGCCGGAACGTAGGCCTTGGGCAGTTCATGGATGTGGCTCATTGAATATCTCCTGAAAACTTATGTGTTGATTTCATACCGAACTTCTTAATATACACCTCTTCGCGCACGTTTTAAACATCAAAAACTGGTTTTTTCCGATTTTCGGTGTATTTTAAATCATTATGAAGAATCCAGCCCCCAACAACCGAACCCTGCGGCTGACCGCCGGGGAAAATATCCGGCTTGACGCGGCGGTGTCGCCGCCGCCGAACCAACCGATGACGGAAAAAGACACGGAAAACCGTGTCTTCAACGCCGCGGTTCCGGAATGTCTGGCGTTTTTTCCCGACAAGTTTGTTGACCTGCTGATCCTCGACCCGCCGTACAATCTGGACAAAGAGTTCAACGGCATGAAGTTCCGTTCATTGAGCGACGCTGAATATCTCGAATATCTGGAATCGTGGTTTCCGCCGCTGCTGCGGCTGCTCAAGGACGACGCCTCGGTCTATCTGTGCTGCGACTGGCACAACTCGGCCGCCTGCTTCACTCTGCTGGCAAAATATTTGAAGATTCGCAACCGCATCACCTGGCAGCGGGAAAAAGGACGCGGCGCCCTCCGCAACTGGAAAAACTGCTCGGAGGACATCTGGTTCGCCACCGTCTCCGACCAATATACCTTCAATCTCGACGCGGTCAAACAAAAACGCCGCGTCCTCGCCCCATACCGCGAAAACGGCGCGCCGAAAGACTGGACCCAAACCGAAACCGGCGAAAAATTCCGCCTCACCTGCCCGTCAAATCTCTGGGATGACATTTCCGTTCCGTACTGGTCGATGCCGGAAAACACCGCCCACCCGACCCAGAAACCGGAAAAACTTCTGGCCAAGCTCATTCTGGCCAGCTCCAATCCGGACGGCATGGTGTTCGATCCATTTTCCGGCAGCGGCAGCACCGCGGCGACCGCGAAAAAACTCGGACGCCGTTACTGCTCCGTCGAAATAAACCGCGAATACTGCCGCTGGACCGCCGCCAGACTGGAAAAAGCCGAGGCCGACCGGCGGATACAGGGCTATGACAACGGCGTTTTTATGGAACGCAATTCAAAGTGATTTCAGTCCTGCTGAACCGGCGCCGGCGCGATTTCCGGTGCCGGCGCGATTTCCGATGCCGGCGCGATTTCCGGTGCCGGCCCCGGAAACTCGAGTTTTGAGTTGTCGAATCCCCAGGCCGCGGTTCTGGCCAGATAATCGGCCATCACATCCGGCGGCAGTTCCGGCGTGCGCGACAATATCCACAGACTGTCACGGCGGCTGGAGGTGACGATCGCGGATGAATAGTCCGGCGCCAGC
>JAEWSS010000343.1 GCA_023459755.1 Verrucomicrobiota bacterium
TGTATGAGAGATTGAGTTTAGCCTGACGGAGGTTGGCTTCGCAGACCTGGACATCGGCCCGGCATTCGAGCGCTCTGGTTCTGGCTTTATCATAGTCGCGCTGGCTGGACACTTTTTTCTGATACAGTTCGAGTTCGCGCGCCTCTTCCACCGCGGCGTTTTCGGCGGCGGCTTTGGCCCGCGCGACCGCGGCTTCGTCGGCGGCGACTTCGGCGGCGTACTGGTCGGGTTCAATTTCATAAAGCACGTCGCCCTTTTTTACCACGTCGCCCTCTTTGAAGTTGCGTTTCAGCAGGAAGCCGTCCACCCGGGCCATCAGCGCAACGTTTTTGTCGGCCAGAACCTGACCGATGACTTTTCTGCCGTCGGTGGAATCGCCTTCCACTGCGGCGGCAACTGCCACGGTCGGCGGTTCGGGCGCGGCGGCTGGAACTTTGCGGTCGCAGCCAACCGCCAGAGCCAAAGCGGTAAAAATGAGTAGATGCAGACGCTTCATAAAATGTTCTCCGTTTGCTTTTCTGTTTCGTTATATATACAGTATTATAATAACGTGTTCGCGCGGCAAGTCAATGCCGTCGATTCCGAAAAGCCGAAAAAAGATGATTGCAAACAGTGCCGCCGGTGCTATATTACCCGATATGAAAAACATTTTTATATTTTTTGCGGTTTGGCTGAGCATGGGGTTGACGGCGTTCGGCGGAGCGGTTGAGCTGGAGGGGGAGATCGGTTTTGTTTCAGAATATCCGGCTCCGGAGGCGGCCGACTACCCGGACTGCGGTTATTCGTTTTCTGTGACGGTCAAGGGGGCGCCGGACACCGGATGTGAACTGCCGGAGGAAATTTCGGTGATTGCAACCGCGTTTACCGGGCGTCGACTTTCCGAACAGGCGGGATTCGGGCGCGGCGAACGGGTCAGGCTGACGGTCGTGCCGTCCGACGAGGCCGACGAGACGCTGCGTACCCGTCAGACCGCCGACCAGATCGACGATGTCACCCTGCCGCAGTTTTTTCTGCTTGAAGCAAAGCGGATTGAGTTGTTCGACCCGGTATGGGCGGCCGACTTTACCCCGGTGGAGAATCTTGAACTGCCGGTTGCACCGGATTTTCCGTTCTTTGAACGCACCGCGGCTCAGGAGCGCGAACGCGAACGGGCTATTCGGGCCGATCTGGATTATATCGCCGAGCTGGTTGATATGGTCGGCGGCGGCGATTTTGCCGGATGGAACGCAAAACTGAAGCCGCTGCGCGAGAAATACGCGGAGACGGTGGCGGAAAAATGGGTTGGCAACACCTGGTTTAAAACCGGCGGCTGGGTGTTTGGCGGCACGTTTGACGATACCGCGAGTTTCCGCTCCGCCGTACTGTCGCTGAATGAATATCTGCGGAGCCGCAATATCGACCTGATTGTCATGCGTATTCCCGGACGGGCGGAAATCTGCGCCGATTTGTTTGAACCGGAGTTCCGGCGGTCGATCGTCAATCCGGCCTATTATGAGCTTCAGCGATATTTATTGGAGCATGATGTTGAATATGTCGATCTCACGGCGGCGATGACGGCGCATCGGCTTGACAGTGTTGCGCCCTACTGGTATTTTGAACCGGGCGAAGGGCACGCCGCCGAAGGGGGCTGCCGGGTGGTTGCGTCTGAGATCGCCAGACGGATCAAGCGCTACGACCTGCCCCGCGATCTTCCGTCCGGCGTGGAATTGACAACCATTGACGGGATGTATAATTATCCGGCCGGCAATTCGGAGTTCGATCCGTCGAAGCCGATTGCGGTCACGGCGGTGTGGCTGAACGGGCGGCCGCTGTCTATTGCCGAAGACGGCCGGTCTCCGCTGCTGCTGATGGGCGACAGTTATTTTACGCATCCATCCATGACGCAGGGCGCAACGATCCAGCATTATACCGCGCTGGAGTCCGGAACGGTTCCCGATCTGCTTTGCCGGATGAGCGCCGGCAACGGTCTGCCGCGTTTTCTCTCGCGAAAGGGCGACCGTTATCTGGCGCCGCGTCGGGTGGTGGTGTGGGTGACCAAGCCGGATACCGTATTTAAGAAGATAATTCCGTTCGAGCCGCCGGTGTATTTTGAGCGGCGCGAGCTGCTGCGGACGATTTCCGGTGAAGCGTTGAAGGAGCTTGACTTCAGTCCGGAGGCGGATGGCGCACCGTTTTGCGGTTTTTATTCCGCCGTTGACGGAGGGGTTTTCAATCTGGTGCCGTCCAACCTCGGGGCGCTGGACAAAAACGGCTCCGGTCCGGCCGGAAAACTGACGCTGGACGTTGCGGAATACGCCGGAGATTACAAATATTTTCAAGTCGAGATGCGGATGTCCTGGAACTGGACGGTCACCTGCGAGGTGAGCTGCGGTGACTGGTCGGACGTCAGTTTCCTGTCGTTGTCGGACTATTCCCGCCGTGTCGATTATCTGGTTCCCGCGGCGCCCGGAGCGGATAAAATAACCTTTAATTACAAGATGGTAAAGGTGCTGCGCGGCAAAACCATGTCGATAAAAAGCATAAAGATTTACGGCGTCGATTGAGGCGTTGAAACAGTTTTTTGCGTGGAGGCGTTTATATGGATGAAAATGGGACGGAGTCGGCGGAGCTGATCGTGCTGCGGCGGACGCCGTATCGGGAGTCGGACGTGATAATCAGCGGCATCAGTCCGGATTACGGGCGGCTGGAGCTGATCGCCTACCGCGCGGCAAAACCGGACAGCGGATTTCCGGCGTTGGATCTGTTCTGCCGGATCGGCGCGACATTTCGCCCCGCAACCCGCGACGGCGGCATGGGAACATTGACGGAAGGCGAGGCGGTGGAGAGTTATCCCGAACTCGCTGAAAAAATGGAAAACTTGCAGTTTGCGGCCAAGATCGGGCGTTTCCTGCTGCGGAACACCGCGGAAAATTCGCCGCTGCCGCTGTCGTTCGACGCGTTCGGCAACATATTGTCCGCACTGTGCGGACGGATTGCCTGGAGCCGTCTCCAGTGTGCGGTGATGCTTAAGCTGGTGTTCCTGTATGAAAACGGCCTGCTGCCGGGGCTGGAGTCGATGCCGGAAGTTGAGCGCCGCAGGGTTGAGGCGGTTTATGAGCGGCTTACCGAATGCGCGGTGGGCGGCGAGCCGCCGCCGGCGTTTTCCGAAAAATACTGGACCGGACTGGACGGTTATTTCAACGATCGCATTGTAAAAAGTCAATTGTCGTGGAAATAAAATGGACTTTTTACTGTTCGCGCCGGTGTCTGGGGTTTGCACTTTTTTAATTTTTTTTGACTTTATTCGTCTTTTTAATGTTGACAAAAATTAAAAGATGTGCTATATGTTAAACGAGAGTAAAATTATGTTTCATTGAAAACATATGAACAAAGGAATCGACTGAGGTCGTTCCGCAAAAAAAAGGGTGTGAATATGGCATACACTAATCCAGTGGAAAACAAGACCGTAACCGGAGAAATCATTGATACCGGTACTCAGGCGGTAAACAACGGCGGCGTCGCGATCAGCGGCGTCATCATGTCCGGCGCGATTCAGCAGGTCAACTCCGGCGGGTTGGTTTCCGGTACCATCGGTTCCGGCGGCAATCTTCAGGTTCTGGCCGGCGGCTCGGCCAAGGATGTAGTCCTGTCCGGAGGCGTTCTTTCCGGAGACGGCACGATGAACGGTGTTAAACTGTACGGCAACGCCTGGACTCAGGTCGCCGGCGGTACTTTGACTGACATTGCCATCTACGACAAGACCCGCATTGAGCTTATCTATTCCAACAAAGCGTCGAATATTCTTATTGACGCCACCGGCGTCAAGACCGAAGTCGGCGTCACCAAAGTCGGCGCCCAGCTGATTGTGTTTGCCGGTTCTCCGGTCGCCACCAATGTCACTCTGCAGAACGGCGGTTCGGCGCACGTTTATGACGGCGGACTGATTTCCGGCTGCACCGTCAAAAACGGCGGCGTGCTGTATCTGACCGACTGGGATTTCGACACCAAGTTGGACTGGCAGGGACTGCCACGCCCGCAGACCGGTACTGTCCAGAGCTGCACGGTTGAAGCCGGCGGTACATTGTACATCGGCGGTTCGGCCGCCACCATTCAGAACGCGACCATTAAATACGGCGCCAACATTGACGGTTTCCGCGTTTCGCAGAAGCTGATCGGCGTTAAGGTCT
>JAEWSS010000344.1 GCA_023459755.1 Verrucomicrobiota bacterium
CGATGAAATTCCGGTTTTTTTTCACGTCGCACGGATAATAGAACAACATCCACAGCAGCGCGCAGAACACTCCGGTGGAAAATATCCAGCCGAGCGAGCAGTTGTTTTTATTCAGCGAAAACAGAAATTTGTAAACGCCGTCGGCCTGCTGCTCCGGCGAACCGTTTTCCAGCCCGAACACCGGCGTAATAATCGCGCAGATCAGCGCGCAGATGAATGCGAAGCGCAGCAGCATGCCGTAGATTGCCTTGTGACTGCCCTGAGCCCGCAGCATCATTGCGCCGAGGCCGACGCCGAGCATCACCACAATGGTGTGTTTGCTGAGCAGCCCGTTGTAGTTGTCGAGGAACGGCACGCCGGCGAATCTGGAATACGCGCCGCAGACGGCAAACAACAGCAGAAATGTCAGCGCCAGATAGATAAGTTCGGGCGTCTTGCGCACCACCATATACAGCAGACCGCCGGCCAGATAAGCCCAGCCGATCAGCCCGATGATCTCCCACCAGCCGCCGCGGAACCAATTGCCGCGGTCAAGAAAAACTGAGTTGAAGCCGCGAACCAGAAAGTTGGCGCTCTGTTCCTCCGCGGTCAGCGTCTGCACCGCGGCCGGCTCGAAAACGCTCATATAACAGGCGAGGATGCCGACGCCGACGACTTTCAACAGCAGCGAAACCCGGCGCCAGCGGTAGTCGTCGATCACGATCTGGTTGAACAGCAGTATCACGCCGGTGGTCACAATAAGACGCCAGACGGCAGCGGAGGCGTCAACCACGGACAACCCGGTCCATCCGCACAGCGGAGCGAGAGAGCCGAACACCCCCATTTTTTCCACGTCCGGGGTATTGATATACAGCAGGCCGATAAAAAGCAGGGAAGCGCTCCGCACAAAAATATGCCGGATCAGTTTCCAGTTGCCGCGCAGATTGTCCTCATACTTGCGGAACGCCAGCGGAATTGAAATACCGACCAGGATCAGGAACATTGAGAAGATATAGTCCACATAGGTTGCGCCGGTGAATGCCCGCCAGTCATAATGCTTCATGTACCACGGAGCGTTGAGAAAACCGAAATTCGCAAAAATCATCACGAAGATGGTGAGTCCGCGCAGCATGTCCACCGAAACCACGCGGGTCGATTTTAATACCGGAGTACCGCCCATAATATACCTGTCCCTTTCTTTCTGTGCTATATGCTTGAGTAATATATACGCGAGCCGGAAGAATGACAAGTTTGCGTTCGGTTTTTTAACGGTTAAAATTGTATTTTTTCACAACTCCGGCTATATTATTCCGTTAATAATGGATTTTTATCAATCAGGCAAAAACTTCAGGCTCGTCCGGAAAAGGCGGCGCCGGAAAAACGTAAGGAAACAGGAAAAATGTCCGAAGTCAAGTTTGAAACCCGCCCGGATCACGCACAGTGGGGGTTTCTCTGGTTCAAGGAGCAGGAAATTTTTAAGGCGACCGAAGCCGACATCGCAAAAATCGCCGAGGACTTCCACCGCGCCGGCATCACGCATGTGATGACTTTCTCATCAACCCATTTCCGCTGGAACTTCCGCAGTTACTGGCCGCAGATCAACGAAACGATCGGCAAAATCGTGCGCGCCTGCCACGCCCGCGGAATGTATGTGGTTGAACACCACTCGTGCAATCTTTTCTGCGGCTACCGCAATGAGGCCGAGCGGGCCAACGCCTTCCGCCGCGCCACCACCAAGGACTACCCGAAGCTCGAAGAGGAAATGCAGCTCGACTCGACGGTTGACGGCGTGAAACTCCGCGATATGCTCCAGCACTCCGGCATCACCGGAGACACGCTGCGGGTTGAGCTGTACTACGCCTTTGCGATGTGTACCAACAATCCGCTTTACCGCGAGCGCTACTTCAAGTATCTCGAGTCGGTCTACGCGCAGGGCGTGGACGGCATCATGACCGACGACGTGGAGTTCTACGACCTCGACGCCTGCGACTGTCCGCACTGCCGCAAACTTTTCACCGAACAGTTCGGCCTGGAACTTCCGCCGTCCGGCGACGCCGGGGCATGGAAGAAAATGCTTGCCGACACCAACGGAAAACTGTTCCTCGCCTGGAAAAACTTCCGCTACAATTCGTCGCGCGAGTTCCATCAGGCGGTGGTTGACCACTACACTTCGCTCGGCCTTAAGATGCTGCGGCCGAACTACATCGCCACCGCGCTCAGCTGGGCCAACCCGTGGGCCTATGTGTTCGACGATCTGCCGCGGCTCGACTGGGGATTTCAGGAGTGCTGCTGCGGTGCGATCCGCTATTCGTGGCCGGAATATGTGCTGGAAGCCCATCACCGGTCGGCGGTCTGCCGCCGCTACAACGTTCCGGCCATGTCGCTTTATTATCCGAGCACGCCGAATCTCCAGAAGTTCGCCTGGGCGCTTTCGCTCTACTGCGGCCACAAATACCTCGGGACCGCCCACAGCAACGACCTGATGGGCGAAGGGCCGCTCCGCGCGTTTGAATCCGAACATTTCGACCTGCTGAACGGACTTGAACCCAACTCGGCGGTCGGCATTTACGACTCCGCCCGGAGCCGTGAACTCGACGGAAATTATTCGGACGAAACCTACAAAGCCGTCTGCGGCGCCGGGCAGGCCTGCATCTTCGCCAACATCCCGCTGCGGATCGTCGGCTATCAGGACTGGAAGGAGTTCAACCGCTTCAAGGTCATCGTGGTTCCGTCGGTCCGCTTCATGGCCGACAGCGAAATCGCCCGGCTCGGCGACTTCATGCGCAACGGCGGCACTCTGATCTGGGCCGACAACTGCGGCCTCGGCGACTGCGTTGAATGTTCGATGCGCAACCCGGAAAAGCTCAAGGTCCTGCTTGGCGACGAAGGCGCCGGCAAACTGATGATGGTTCCGCCGGATGTCCTCGCGGTACCGTCCTATAAACGCGCCTTCACCTACGGGACCGAGATTGACAAGGACGGCGTCCATCTGCCGTCCGACGGTCCGTGGCAGCCGTTCACCCCGGAGCAGAACGCCCGCCGCGCCAAGCTGGCCGAGGTCATTCTTGAAGCGATCGGCGGCAGCGAGATCGAACTGACCGGCGCACCGGCCGACACGCTGGCGTCCAGCTTCTACAACCGCACCGGCACTTTGACGGTGCAGATGGTCAACGCGCACGACACGCTGATTGAAGACGCTCCCGGCGCCGGGTTCGCCCACGCCGACCCGGTTCCGTTCGCCCCCAATCCCGAGCCGATCATGGTCAAGCTCCGCAAGCCGGAGGAACTGACCGGCTTCAAGTATTCGACCGCAAAACTCTACACGCTGCGCGGCGAGGTCAAAGTTCCGGTTCATGAAAAGCAAAACTCGCTGTTCTTCACCGTTCCGGCCGGAGAACTGTCCGATTATCTGCTGATCGAACTCGACAAATAATTGTTGCGCCGCCGCGCCGGTTAAATCTCCGGCGCGGCGTTTTTTATTGAAGGGATAGTAATTTTTACCAAAAAGTCGCATTGACAATCGCAACTGCCGCCGCCGGATTAAGCTCCATGGCGGCGCTTTCGGAAGCGCAGCTGGCATACCTTCATGACAAGCTCGACAAATACGATCTGCCGATCTCACCGGCCGTGCTTGCCGCGGAAGACGAGCCGGGCGACCGCTCTTCGGCACTCAACGCTCTCCTGAAATATAAAATAAAAACTGTTAACAAAGGCGACAATGAGATTCCGGACGTCCGAGCGAACAGCGAACTTGCGCCGCTGATCGCCGAATTGTGCCAGGCCGACCGCCTAAAATTCAAACGCGACTGGTCGCGCGGCATGGCAATGGAGCTGCCGGAGCTCTCCAAACTGCGCACCTGCGGTGTTTTCAACGCCGAACGCCTCAAGGCGGCGGCCGCCGCCGGCGATAATCAGACGGTCACGGAAGCGCTGAGTCAAAATCTCAAACTTGCCGGGTTTCTGTTGGATGACCACCTGATTATCTCCGCGCTCTGCGCCGGACAAATCATTTCCGACACCGCCAACGCCGCGGCTCCGGTTCTCCATAAACTCTCAACCGGAGAACTGGCGGAACTGCAAACCGGAATTGCGGCGATTAAGGAAAAATACTGGGTGGCATGCGACACCGCAATCGTCAACGACACACTGAACAACCTGAACTCCAATCCGGAAGAGCTGGCCGCCGATCCGTACCTCAAGGACGAAGCCGTAAAGGCGGCCCTGCGAAACATGGGGGGTTCCGCTGAAATTACGGAAAAAGTCATCGACCTCACCGCCGCCCTGCTGCGCATTCGGACAACCGCGCCGCGCAGCTGGAAGTCCGCCGCCGTGAAATTGGTCGAACGCGCCGAAAGCGGCTTGATTGCCGACCGGACGGCGATTCTGCTCTCCGGTCCGCTCGACCGGATACTGAACCAGGAATTGAAAATCTGGATCACCCTGAATATGCTGGAGGCCGCCGTCAACGCCGAAATCGAATATCAGAAGACCGGCCAATATCCCGCCGTTTTTTCAGTGGACGACCCGATGACCGGCCGGCCGTTTGTCCGCAAGGGCAAGCTGATAACCTCACCCGGCGTCGATGTGACCGACAGCTCGGACGACCTTTCGCTCCGGCTCTGACCCCGCCCGGCACTGAACAGTTCCATGCAGTTGCCGGACGCTTATTCCAGCGTTAAAAAACTCATCGGAAGACGACGGACGGCGGCGCTTTTCAACAGTGTCGCCGCGCCGTCGGCAAACTCGAATTCGGCAATGTTGTGACTGCGGTCGTTGGCCACATAAATTTTGCCGTTGTGAAAATAACAGTCCCGAGGCCAGACGCCGCCGCAGGGAACGGTGGAGCTCAACCGCCACTCGCCGCCGCCGTCGCGGGAAAAAATACCGAGCGAGTTTTCGCCGCGGTTGGTGACCACCAGCCAGCGGCCGTCCGGCGAAAGACGCAGTGCGCCGGGGTAATTCTCAACCCCGGAAAAAGTGGTCGCCAGCGTCTGAACGATTTTACGGTTGCGAACGATCACCAGCGTGCTGTTCAGTTCGCAGGCCACCGCAAAGGTGTCGCCGTCCAGCCAGACCATGTGGCGCGGTCCGGCGTTCTCCGGAAAATCAACCCGGCCGGCAACCGCGCCGCAACCGGACTCTTCATCAAAGTCGAAAAACCACACCGCGTCGCTGCCCAGATCGACCGCCGTCAGACGTCCGGCCGGGTCAAACCCGACAAAATGGGCGCGCGCCCCCTCCCCCAGCTTTATATTCCGCACAAACGCGGGCAATCCGCCGATCAACCGAAATTCATCGATGCTGCCGTCGCCGTAATTGGCCAGATAAAGATAGTTCCCGGCCGGAGAAACCGCGAGATGACAGGAGATTTTTCCTTCGCCGCGTTCGATTTTCAG
>JAEWSS010000345.1 GCA_023459755.1 Verrucomicrobiota bacterium
TAAAAATAAACCATGCGCAACGGGCGTTTGATAAATGTAAGTGAACAGCTCAACGGGAATTCTGGATTTATGAGAATATCGATTTTAATTGCGGCGATGACCGCTTTTTATGCGGTATGCCCGACGGCGCAGGCACAGGACGACATCGGCATGTTCGGCGGCCCCATGATGCCCCCGCCCGACGGCGAACCGCCGCCCGGAATGATGCCCGGCGGCAACGGCGCACCGGACGGCGACGCCATGATGCCGCCCCCACCCGGCATTCCGGGCGACACCGGAAAAGCCGCGGCTGAAACTCCATTTTCCGGCATCGAAAGCGCCACGCCGGAACAATGGCGGACACTCTGCGATTACCTCAGAAAAAAATATCCGGAAGAATTTGCCGCCTTTGAAAAAATGCAGTCCGGTTCGCCGCGCTCCGCCATCGCCGGCTACCGCAAACTGGCACTCCGCGACCGGCTGAAGCTGACCTCGCCGCGCGGACTTTCCGCCGCGTTGCCCGACGATAAAAAAGTCATCGGCCGACGCGATGTATTCGCCAGACTCAAAAACGCCGAAGCCGCGATTGCCGCACAGTTTCCCGCCGAATACGAGCAAATGACCGAATTGCGAAAAATCGACCGCGCCGCCGCCAGAATCATGTTCGCCGCGCTCTACAAAAAGCTCGAAACGCCAGCCCGGAACGCAAAAAACGACGGCGCGCAAAATGCGTCCGCTTCAGCCGGAAAAACATCGGCCGACAGCGCCGCAACGTTGAAAGGAAAGGAAAATTTATGAGTTTTCTGATTCCGGACGAATTTGCCGGACTGTCGCTCGGCCGCTCGACCTTGTCGGCGGTAACACTCAAACGAATCGGCGGCAAATTCAAACTTTTGAACAAAATCGAACTGCCGGTCGAAAAAAACGACGCGCTGAAAACCGCCGCCGACACCGTCATCACCTCGGCCGACACCGTTCTGGCGGTCGCCGCCGCCCTGCCCGGCGCGGTGCTGTTCAGCTGTAAAACGCTGGACATCAGCCTTGACCGCCAGCGCGAAGCGCTTGAATTTGAACTCCCGCGCCACCTGGCGGCAACTGGAACATCCATGCATTTCGGCCAAACCTTCACCCCCGACGGCGAAGGCGGCGGCACCGCCGGCGTTCTTGCGGCGCCCGGAGCGGCACTCAACTCCCGGTATAACGCTTTGAACGCCGCAGGGATCAAGGCCGACGTTTTTCTGCATCCGGTTCAGGCACTGCCGCCGGAATGTGCAAAAATGGCGCTCAGTCTGCCCGACTTCGATCCCGATTACTACTGGCTGAACGGCGAATACGAACACGCCGCGGACAACTCCGACGCCGCCAATCTGAACGCTCCGCTCGCCGCCGCGCTGGAAAAATATATCGACGCCGCGGCGGACGATATTCAAAAGTTTCTTGCCCCGATCCTTGTCGCCCTTTTCTGCGCCCGCCCGGAATTCAGCCGCCGCGTGAAACCGCTGCTTCCGCTTCTGCCTCCGAATCTGCGCACCAGCCGCTGCCGGATCTGGATCAAAACCGCAGTCATTCTGGCCGCGCTGCTGGCACTCAACTACGGCTTTGCCGGAATCCGGGCCGCCGCCCGCAACCACTCCGCCTATCAGTCGGTGCAAAACGAACTTGACGCGGTGACCGGGAAATTCAACGCACTGAAAAAATCGGTCGCCGCCCGCGAACGCGGCGCAAAAGATATTCAGAAAGCGCTGGACGGCGCGGCCGCGGCCGAAAATCCGGCGGCGGACTGGGCGATGCTCGCCGCCCGACTGCCGGAGGGAACCACGGTAAACTACATCCGCTGGAACGGCGACACCGTTCAATTTGCGATCCAGACCACCGCCGATGATGATATTCCCCGCCTGCTGGCCAACACCCGGAAAAACGCAAAAGTCACAGTCAACAGCCAGAGTTCGCGCGGCGACTCCAGAATGCTGGAGCTGACGATGACCCGAACGGAGAACCGCAAATGAAGTTGAAAATCAAAAAAATCCTCTCCACTCCGGCCGGGAAACTCGCCGCCGCCGCCGCGGTGATGACGATCTCGCTGCTGCTGCTGGCAGTCAATTCGCTTGACATTTCCGGCGGCTGGCTCTCCGGAGCCTCCGGCGTCCGCCAGCTTCAGGCCGAACTCAACGCAAAATACGAAAAGTACAACCAGCTCGTCGCCGCCGACAATGCACTGAAAGTCAGAGAAAAACAGTACGAAGCGCTCCGCCGCTCCGCATTGCGCTCCGATTCCGGAACCGATGCCGACACCGCCGAAATCCTGCGCCGCAACGTCGAAAAATCAGCCGCCGAAGCCGGACTTCAACTCAACAACGCCGGAGCCGTCCGCGCCGGCGCGTTAAACGCCGAAATCACCGCCTATGAACTCGAACTTTCCGGCGGAGCCGCGCCGGAAAACATCGCCGAATTTCTGCTGGTTCTCAACCGGACGCAGCCGCGGGCGCAATGGCGGAAATTTGAGCTGCGCACCGGACGCGGTCCCGGAGCCGACGCCGGAAACCTGAACTTTTCCGGCACCCTGCTTCTGCTGGAATCACACGGTCGCGGAGGAGCGGAAAAATGAAAATTGCCTTGATCGCGCTAAACGCACTGTTGACAGTATTTCTGCTGTTCGCCCTGGCCGGACATTTTGAAGACACGCCGGACCAGGTGAAAATTTTGCCACCGCCACCCCGCACCGCTTCGGCCGAAAACACCGCCGCCAGCGGAAAAAATGACGTAAATGCCGCCGACACCGACATCTCAGACGACACCGTGCGTTCGGTCATCACGGCCAACCCGCTGTTTGGCTCGTCGTCCGACAACGGAAACGGATCGCGCCGCGGCGGCGCAACCATCGCGCTGGTCGGCACCGTGGCGGCCGGAGAACACTCCTCCGCGGTACTGCTGATCGGCGCGTCGCGCAACCGCGACTTCCGCGGCCGCGGCTTTGGCGGGCAGTCAACCTCACAAACGACGGACTACAGCTTCAAGCAGTATCTCCGGCTGGGGGAAACCAACTCCGCCGGGTACAAACTCATTTCAGTTGAACCGGACAAAGTGGTCCTGACCCGCTCCGGAGAACGGCTGGAACTCTCCATGTCCGCGCCGTCGCAGAACGCGCCGGCCGCCGTGGAGGCCAGAAACAACCAGTCGGCTCCGCGCCAGTTCACCACCCGCGACGCCGTTGCCATGCAGATGTTCCAGAATATGCAGATGATGCGCATCATGGACCGGCTGACCCGGCTGCAGCAGCAGCGAACCGGTTCATCGCTCAGCGGCCGGCGCGGCGGCGGATCATCGTCCGGTTCCGCCGGTTTTTCCGGCGGCATGGGCGGCGGCATGGGCGGCGGCGGCGGATTCTCCGGCGGCGGCATGGGCGGCGGCGGCCGTGGACGTTAAACCGATTTTATGAAACAAAAAATATAAAAGGGTATTCCAAAATGAAAAAATGGCTTACAAGGTCGGTCGGAACGCTGCTGGCGGCACTCTGCTGCGCCTCCTGCTCGCTGGACGGAATTTTCGACGACCAGAAGGATGAAACGCCGGCCAGAATCGAAGACGCCGACCGCTACACCTTCATCAAACGCAACCGCAACGAGTCGGAACCCCGCCCGCGCGACGTTTCCGAAGAGGCGCTTCCGCCGGCGCAGGACGCCATTCCGCTGGCAAAAATCGACACCCCGGAACCGGTGACGGCAAAAACCGAGACCGTTGCGGCCAGGCCCGAACCCTTCTACGCCGAACTCATCACGCTCGACGCCGACGAGGAACTGCCGGTTCGCATATCGCTTAATTCAGCGCCGCTGATCGACGCGCTCCCGGCCTTCGCCGACATCCTCGGCTTCAACTTTATCGCCGACAGCGAAATCAAAAGCGCCGTCACCGTCAATATCGACTCTGTCCTGACCCGCCGCGAACTCTGGCAGACGCTTGAACAGCTGCTCGACCTCTCCGGATGCAGCGCAAAACTCGACGGCCAGATCGTCAACATCATTCCCGCCTCCAAACTCGGCGCCCGGAGCACGCTCGCCTCCGGCGGCAAAGACGCCCCGGAACTGATGTTCCGTCAGCTCAAAAACCTCACCGCCGCCAACGCTCAGGAAATGCTTCAACCCTTCTGCTCCGCCGCCGCCGTCATCAAACCGGTCACCGCCGTCAACGCGCTTCTGATCGCCGACACCCCGGCCAACGTGGCAAAACTCAACGAAATAATCGACCGCATCGACACCGGAAAACGCGCCAACTGGCCGCGCGGCGTCTACCGCTGCAGCAACGTCGTGCCGTCAACCGCCGCCGCCGAACTCGCCGCCCTGCTGCCGATACTCGGCTTCACCGTTGATCTCACCGGCGGCCAGTCGCAGGAGGCCGGAGCGGTTCAGCTCATGGGCGTTGACCGCCTTCAGATGCTGGTGGTCTCGGCCGCCACTCAGGACGCGCTTGATGAAATAGCCCGCTGGATCAATATTCTCGACACCGCCGACAACGCCCAGCAGGAGCGGGTCTATGTCTACAAAGTCACCAACGGCAAAGCCGAACAGCTGGCGCAGGCGCTGAGCATCGTTTTCAACGTCTCCACCGGAACCAGCCTGACCGTGGATTCCGCCGACGCCATCGGCACCGGGGCCAATACCAAGAATCTCTCCAACACCGGCAGCGCCAACACCACCGACGGAGTGGACAATCTGCCCAATACGCTGGTTGACCGCTCGTCCAGCGTCTTTGAAGTTCCGGTCCGGCTTTTCGCCGACGGGGTCTACAACCGGCTGGTCATCCGCACCACGCCGCGCTGCTACGCGATGGTCAAGGCGCTGCTCGACCGGCTCGACACCGTGCCGTCACAGGTGCTGATCCAGATCCTGCTGGTGGAGATCACACTCGACGACTCCACTTTGTTCGGCGTTGAATTCTCCTATGCCGGCTCCGGTTCCGGCGCCGACAGTCTGCTCCAGACCAACTACTCCGAACTTAAACCCGACGAGGGCGCCGGCGAAGGCTTCAGCTATCTTATCACCAACCCGGACGATCCGAGCCAGAAGTTCGGCTACCTCCGCGCCAAGGCCGGAAAAAGCCGCCTGAAGGTGATCTCAAGTCCGCAGGTGCTGGTGTCGAGCAACGCCACCGCCACCGTGCAAATCGGGTCGGACGTGCCGTACCAGACCGGATCGATCTCCAGCAGCAGTTCTTCGGGCGCCATCACCAACTCATTTCAGTACCGCACCACCGGCATTGTGCTGGAAATCAAACCGCAGGTGACCAGCAATGACCTTATCTCGTTCGAAATATCGCAGGAAATATCCGAGGCGATAAAGACCACCACCAGCGACATCCAGTCGCCCACCATCACCGTCCGGAAAATCGAATCGACCATGACCATCGCCAACGGCCGCAGCATGATTTTAGGCGGCCTGATCCAGGAACGCGAAAAAGAGGCGATCGACACCGTGCCGATCATCTCCGAAATCCCGCTGGTCAATTCCCTGCTCGGCAAAACCGACAAATCCATCGAACGCACCGAAGTGCTGATGATGATAACCGGATATGTCATCAATGAACGCAGTCCGGTGGAGGATCTGCTCCGCCGCTACAACGAGTCGGTCCGCGCGCTGAACACTTTTGAAAACAAACTCGAAGACGAATACCAGAAGGACGCCGCACAGCTTGACGACGCTCAGGCCGCCGTGCGGTCCGGCGACACTCCGGTGGTAATCAACCTCGACGCGGAGAACACCGGCAAATGACCGAACTGAACACATTGACCGGACGCGACCTCGCCGGACTGCCGGAAAAACTTTCCCGGCTCGCCGCCGAATTGAAGGCGCGATTCGACGATTATCCGGAAAACGGCTCGGCCGCCGAAAAACGCGAGTTCGACTCCGCGCTGACCGAGTCCGGCCGGATCACCGAAGTCGAACTTACCGCCCTCTACCGCTCCGTGCTGAATTTGGCCGAAACCGACGAAACCGACTTCGCCGCTCCCGCTCCGCGCCCGGAGATCTCCGCCGACTTTCTTGCCGCCAACACCGTTCTCCCCGCCGCCCCGCTGGCCGACGGCGCCGTCCTCTGCTACGCGGCCGACCCGTACGGCCTCTCCGGCAAAGCGCGCGCCCTGCGCGACGCGCTCGGCGTTGAACCCGAATTCAAACTGCTCCGCCGCACCTTCCTCGAACGCCAGATCGCCAAGGTCTGTCAGAACAACAGCGGCGACGACATCACGGAAACCGCCGAAACCGCCGACGAGTCCGAACTCCGCCAGCTGGCCGGCGAAGCCCGCATCGTCCGGCTGGTCAACGACATTTTCACCCGCGCGCTCGAAATGAACGCCAGCGACATCCATATCGAACCCGGCGAAGAGGCGGTCTCCGTCCGCTGCCGGGTGGACGGCGTCCTTACCGAAATCGTCAGTTGTCCGCTTCAGCAGTTTCCGGCCATCAGTTCGCGCATCAAGCTCATCGCCAATCTGAACATCGCCGAAAGCCGGCTGCCGCAGGACGGCCGCACCAACTTCCGCCTCGGCCGCACCGAACTCGACATGCGGGTGAGCACCATTCCGATCCTGACCGGCGAGAGCATCGTCCTGCGTCTGCTGAACAAAGAGGCGGTCGCCTTCGACCTCGCCACCCTCGGCATGAGCAGCGAACTGCTCGCCGGATTCGACCGCCTGATCAAAATCCCGCACGGCATCATCCTGGTGGTGGGGCCGACCGGTTCCGGCAAAACCACCACCCTCTATTCGGTGATCTCAAAACTCAACGACAACCGCCGCAAGATCATCACCATCGAAGACCCGGTGGAATACCAGATGCCGGGACTTTCGCAGATGCAGGTCAATTCCCAGATCGGCGTGACCTTCGCCGCCGGACTGCGCCACATCGTGCGTCAGGACCCGGACATCATTCTGGTCGGCGAAATCCGCGACCGCGAAACCGCCGACATCGCCGTCAACGCCGCATTGACCGGTCATCTGGTGCTGAGCACGCTTCACACCAACGACGCGGTCGGCGCCGTCACCCGGCTGGTGGATATGGGGGTGGAGCCGTTTCTGATAGCGTCGGCGCTGTTCGGCGTTCTGTCGCAGCGGCTGGTCCGCAAAGTCTGCACCGAGTGCGGCGGCACCGGAAACGTCGCCGGCGCACGCTGCCGCCGCTGCAACGGAGCCGGCTTCAAAGGGCGGGTCGGCATTTTTGAACTTCTGAATATCAACGACCGGCTGCGCCGCGCCATCACCGCCAACCAGCCGAGCGACGAACTCGAAAAACTCGCCGAAGCCTCCGGCATGATTCCGCTGGCGCAGGACGGACTGGACAAGGTAAAAAGCGGCGTGACCACCATTGAGGAACTGCGCCGCTCAACCGCCGACGTCTGACGTCCGCGCCGCCCCCAACCCCGGAAGGAACAACCGCAATGCCAACATTCACCTATCTGGCCGGAGAACCCGGAAAACCGGAGAAAAACGTCACCGTCGAGGCCGACAACCGCGCCGACTCGATGGCTAAACTCCGCAGACTCGGCTTCATTCCGGTGCGGCTTGTCGGCGAAAACC
>JAEWSS010000346.1 GCA_023459755.1 Verrucomicrobiota bacterium
CCGACAACCCGTCAAAAAACAGCGACCCGAACGCCTCGAACACGCTGTTGGACAACAGCGCCATCGCCACCGCCAGAGTCAGCCCGAATCCGATCACGATCAGCCAGCGCAGCAGCACGGCCAGCCAGCGCAGATACTCGCTCCACGCCGCCGGATCGGGAAGAAAACTCAGCAGCGTCCGGCCGAACAGCAGAACCCCGATGAAAACCGCCAGATAAAACACCAGCAGCAGAGCCAAAGGCGCAATCAGACTGCGCCAGTACGACGGCGTCGAATAAAATATTTTCAATCCGCGGACAACGCAGGATAATCCGATCAACATAAACGCTCCATTTCCGAGGTTTTAATCCATCGGATAAAAATAGCGGTTCAACCGTTCTTTTTCAAATTCAAAACTTGAAAAAAGCGCTTTGACGCGGTAATTTTACCGATTATGAAAATAAAGAAAGGATTTTTTCAATGAAACATACGGGTCTCCCGCTGGCAATGGCGGTCATGCTGACAACATTCTCCGCGGTTTTTGCCGCCGAACCTCCGGCGCAAAAACTTTCCTGCGACATAACCGGAAACTCTTCGCTCTCGCTGAAGGGCGAACAATGCGACGTATCGCTGTCATCCAACCTGATCGCGGTCATTCCGCCGTGGCGCGGTGAACGGTTCAACTCGTCCACGCCGACCAGGATTGTCCGCACCGCCGATTCGGTGTCCGCCGTCCAGCTTCCGGACGAAAAATACAAGGACTTCCAACTCGATGAATATTCCTGCAAAATCAACGGCGACTCCGCCGTCATCGCGGTGCGCGGCAAACTGGTCAACGACGTTCCGACCAAAATGTTTTATCAGGCGCTGATGATCCCGGACTACCTGCTCGCCGGCAGCGACTGCATTGTAAAATTCCCGGACGGCTCCGAAAAATCAATAAAAATCCCCGCCCAGCCCGAGGTTCAGGACGCCGCCGAACTGTTCACCAATTTCAGCGAAATCTCCTTCACCGGGTATCGCGGCAAACTGACCGTGAAGCGGCTCTCCGGCCCGGAACTGGTGTTCTTTGAACGCCGCGCCGACTCAATCTACAACCCGATCCGCGGCTTTGAGGTCGGCGCCCGATGGGACGCCGCATTCGGAAAACCGATTGAAAGCGTTATCGAAGTCACCTTTAAGGAAAACCGGCTGGTCTGCGCTCCGGCGATTCCGCCGCAGCTCGGCGCCGTGACCAGTCCGTTGGCCATGGACCGGCTCTACACACCGCTCGCCGCCGATTATTCACATCTGCCGCCGCCGCGCGGCATGGTCAAAAACGCCGGCCTTCCGTTCACCATTCCGGCGGCCTCGACCATGCAGGTCAACGGTCTTGACGCCGACAACGTTGAACTCGACCGGTTCCACCGCGCCGCCGTCCGCACCCTGTCCGCCGCCTTTCCGCGGCTGAATTTCGAGTCCGGACGACGGATGCCGCCGGACCTCACCGTAAATATCGGCGCCGACGGCATGACCGACCCCGAGGCTTACAAAATCGAAGTAAACGAACGCGGCGTCACCATCGCCAGCCCCACCGCCCGCGGCGCCTTCCACGCCATGCAAACCCTGAAAACCCAGGTCAAAAACGGCGAAGTTCCGGCAATGACCATCGAAGATCATCCGGAATATCAGTTCCGCGGCATCCATATCCTGCTCGATGAGGATTCGCTTGACGTCACCGGCCCCATGATCGAAAATCTGTTCGCGCCGCTTCACATCAACGCTCTGGTGGCCGAATGCCAATATGTAAAATGGGACAACACCAAAAACATCCACCAGAAATGGGGTGCGTCCAAGGAACAGGTCAAAAAACTTATCGAGATCGCCAACGACAACTATATCGACGTTTACCCGCTGTTCCAGACGCTCGGCCATTCCGAATGGCTGTTCGCCAACGGCAATAACCGCGACCTCGCCGAAGACCCCGATTTCCCCTATGCCTACAACCCGTCCAACCCCGAATTGTATCCGTTGATCGACGCCGTGCTGAATGAGGTGCTCGACACGTTCAACCACCCGCGCTATGTCCACATCGGTCATGACGAGGTCTACAATCCGGCCGCCAGGTGGCCGCACCGTCCTGAAAACGTGGCAAAAACCGCGAAAAAACTTTTCTTTGACGACGTGATGCACTTTTACACGCTCGGCAAAAAACTTGACTTTGAGGTCATCATGTGGCACGACATGCTGGTGACGCAGGAGGAATGCCCTGAAAACGGCGCCGGCGGCGAACCCGACCACATCTCGGAAATCCGCAAGGATCTGCCCAGTGACATCACCATCGCCTTCTGGCGCTACACCTTCGGATTCGACTTCAAGGACATCGAAAAAGTTTACGGCGAAGGGTTCAACAACCTTCTCGGCGCCACATGGTATGACCGGCAGAACATCGTGGCACTCTGCCGCTTCGGCAAAGACCGGCTCAACGGCATGCTCCAAACCACCTGGACCGGTTACAACGGCAACAAAACCGCAGTAAAAAAAGAGTTCATGCAGATTCATCCCTACGCACAGCTGGCGCTTTCGGCCTGGAATCCCGACCTCGACCTGAAGGACACCAACACCCCGGAGATTTTTTGCGACCTGATGGAACCGACCCGCGACGGCATCGCCAAGTCCGGCTGGACTTTAGACCTCTCGCAGTTTTCCAGCGTTTCCTTCAACCCCGCCGCCGACCTGTTTCTTTCCGGCACGCTGAACGGCTTTGACCGCCTGCCGTCCGGACTGCGCTGCGGCTCGGTGGAATTCCGGGTGGCCGAATACGACCATCTTCCGGCCGCCGTCTCGGTACGCTCGACGACTTCTCCGAATCTTCCGGAGGCTTCGACGCCGCTGCCGGTCAATCTCAAGGTTTCCGCACTTTATTTCCTGCACACCACCGCCGCAACCGCGGCAAAAAAAGACACCGAAATCGGCAGCTATGAAATTGAATATGCCGACGGCTCCCGCGTTTCCGCACCGATAATCTACGGCAGCACCATCGGCGCGATCTTCAGCCCGGTCAACTTTGAACTGGCGCCGCTCCAGTCTTACAGCTGGAACGACAACGACACGACCTGCCGCATATGGTATCAGACCTGGAACAATCCATCGCCGGACATTCCGGTGAAAACCGTCACCTTGAAAACCAACGGCGGCGAAACTCCGATCTACCTGCTTGGTCTCAGCGCCGCCGGACTTCCGGAGGCGAAATAGCCGGCAATGAAACATCTGCTGCCGATACTGGCGATCACAATATTGTCGCTGACTTCAACAATATGCGGCATTACACTCGGTCTGCCCTCAAACGACCGGCTCGCCGCCAGTTTCGGCAGTATGGAAAACGTTGCGGCGAAAACCGGAATGCTGGAAGCGGCGATCGCGTCCGGCGCCGCCGAACGCTCGGAATTCCGCGAACGCGACAAAATCGAAAACTTCGGTGAACTCGCCGCCCTTTCCCCATATTTCGACGCGGTGCGCAGTTACAATCCGGACGAATTTCATACGCTGAAGGTCCTTGCCTCCATGTACAAACGCCGTTCTCTCCTGCCCGGCTCCTACGCCTACGGCAACTTCTATTTCTATCAGATGGGCGCCTTCGCCGCCGCCGGACGGCTCACTGGAAATCTGCGTCCGCAAAGTGAAGTCTATTTTCTCACCCATCCGTCCGACTTCGCGCCGTTTTATCTCTGGCTGCGCGGCGGCGCGGTTCTGTTTGCGCTGGCGACCGCGCTGCTGCTGTACGCCACCGGAACCCTGATGGGCGGAAAAATGCTTGGATTCACGGCGGCGGCCACTTTTGCCGCACTTCCGATCGCGGCGCTGGCCGGCAAAAGCATCAAGCCGGACATGCCGGTGGCGTTCTGGACTACACTGGCGCTGTTTTTTTCCGTAAATATTGCAAAACGACCGGAATGGAAATATTATCTGCTCTGCGGCGCCGCGGTCGGCGCGGCGGCGGCGACCAAATATACCGGAGTCCTGGCGGCGGTGGTTCCGTTCGTCCTCTGCTGCTCCCCGGGCTTCCGCGACTGGAAAAAACTGTCCGGCTGTGCGCTGACGGCGATTGCGACCTTCGCAGTGCTTACTCCGGCGCTGTTTTTCGACTTTTCCCTCTGGAAATTTGATCTGCTCGGCCTCCATTCCGGAATCGCCGGAACCCGGCCGTGGTACGCACAAATATGGCATGAAGGACAAAATTATCTGTTCTCTGCGTTCAGGATTACCGTCGGCACCACCGGGTTTGAGTTTCTGCTGTTTCTTCCGGTGGCGGCGTTCACCCTGATCCGGCTGTTTTTCCGTTTTGACGCCTTTACCGCGGCGCTGCTGGCGTTCTGCGCCGTGCTGTTCGGCGTCACCTGTCTCGGTCAACCGAACTCTGAAAGCTATCTGCTTCCGGCCTACGCCGCCGGGACATTGCTGTTTTTCCGTCCGTTCGTGCAACTTGTGAAACGTTTTCCGGCGGCTTTTCCGGTGCTTCTGCTGTTTCCGGCGACGGCTTTCGACAACACCATGATCTGGAACGCCAAATGCGCCGCCGAAAATCCCCGGATGACCGCGACAAAATGGGTCAACGCCAATATTCCGGCGGGGTCAACCATCGGCATGCGCCGTTATCCGGTATCCTACCGGTCGCTGATCCTCGACCCGGAAAAATATGAGCTTCGCAACGAGCTTGAAAACGGCCGCGACGCCGTGCTCGACGCCGAATTTTTCATCGACTGCTCGTTTGAATGGGACAACCGCCGTCCGGAGTATTCCGGACGCGACGCAATAATCGGCTTCGGACCGCGACGCGACCTCAGAATAAATTATTTCTACGAAACGGTAGACCCCGTCATCACCATATACCGCAAAGAATAGCAACATATTCAACCAGATTCCGCACCGTACCCGCCGCTGCCTCCAGCTTGTTTTTACCCGGCTGCGGCTGTATATTAATATCATTATGGAACACTGGAAAATCAATCTGTTCTGGACGTGGGCCAGTCTTTTTCTTGCGATGGGTGCGTTTGCCTTCGCCTATCCGGTCGCGCCGTTTATGCTGGAGGACGTCTACGGCGTCAGCAGCCCCAGGGAATTGGACTGGTTTATTTCACTGTTCGCATTTTCCGGCAATCTCGGATTCTTCATCTTTGCGCCGCTCTGGGGCAAAATGGCCGACGTTTACGGCCGGAAAATGATGATGACCCGCGCCAACTTCTGCGCCGCCTGTCTGCTGCCGTTTTTGGCCTGGATGCCGGGGGTGTGGTCGCTGATAATCCTGCGTTTTTTCATCGGCTCGCTGTCCGGTTCGGCCGCCGCGGCCATGGCGCTGGTGGCCTGCACCACGCCGGAAAAATACCGCGGCACCGCGCTCGGCGTGGTCAGTTCGGCGATCTTCAGCGGAAATCTGGCCGGGATCGTGATCGGCGGATTCGCGGTCAACGCGCTGGGCTATCACTACACATTTGTACTCTGCGGCGCACTCGGCTTCACCGCGGCGGCGATCTCGCACTTTCTGGTGCGCGGCAAAATGCCGCCGAAAGAGGAGCGCCCGAAGATGCGCTGGCTGCCCGGCGGACTGCCTAAACTGGGCAACGTCTGGTATATCATGCTGCTCACACTGCTGATGGGCTATGTCCAGCAGATTGACGCGCCGTTTCTGCCGCTGCTGGTCAAGGACGTGCTGCAGTCCGGAAACCATGAAGCGATGAAATGGAACGGATTTCTCGGCGGCGCGGCGGCGGCGGCCGGAATGGTGGGCGGTTTTGCACTCGGATATTTGTCCGACCGGATATCCGGGCATATTGTCGGCATCGCCTGTGCGGTTCTCGGCGCGATGTTCATTCTGCCGCAAAGCTGGTGCACGTCTCTGAACTGGCTGTTCGCCGAACGCATGGCGATGATCTTTTTTGTGGCCGGATTAAGTCCGGTGATGCAGTCGTGGCTGTCGCTGACCACCGCGCAGAAGGAGCGCGGCGCGATGTTCGGCTATGCCACCAGTGCGCGAAGTCTGGGATGGCTGATCGGCGGCGCGGTCGGCGCGGCGGTAACCGGCTTCTGGGGGACGCGGTCGGTTTTTGCATCGGCGGCGGTCAGCCTTCTGCTGCTGGCGCTGTTGACCGCACTGATTCAGAAGATTATTCCGTTTCCGACCGAACGCGGGGACGACTGACGGTTCCACGGATTAAAAACTTGCCAAACCACATCCGGCGTGGTATATTATAAAAAATTCAAAGGAGTTTTTAATTATGAAGGCAGTCATCTCCGTAATCGGCCGCGACTCGGTCGGCATCATCGCCAAAGTCAGCACCAGCTGCGCCGAATGCGGCGTGAACATTCTGGACATATCCCAGACGGTGCTTGAAGACTATTTCACCATGATAATGATCACCGACATCGATAAGATGACCGTGTCGTTCAGCGAATTTGTGGACCGGATGGATAAACTCGGCCGCGAATCCTCGCTTCAAATCCACGCCATGCACGAAGACATCTTCAATTCGATGCACAAGATCTGACCAACACCGTCATCTGCAGAGTTAAGGCAAAACAAAAATGCTCGCCATTGAAAATATTATCGAAACCATCAACATGATCCGCGAGGAATGTTTGGACATCCGGACCATCACGATGGGCATCTCACTGTACGACTGCCTGAGCGAAGATCCCAACCGCCTGGCCGACAACGTTTACGACAAAGTCATGCACAGCGCCGCCAATCTGGTTCCCATCGGGATGGAAATCGAGAAAAAATACGGCATTCCGATCGTCAACAAGCGGGTCGCGGTGACGCCGGTCGCCCTGCTCGCCGGCCGCTTGAACCAGGACGGCGTGGTTAAAATTGCAAAGACGCTCGACCGCGCCGCACACGAACTCGGCATCAACTTCATCGGCGGCTACAGCGCGCTGGTTCAAAAGGGCGCCACCAACGGCGGACGAACCCTGATCGAGTCTATTCCGGAAGCGCTCAGCGTCACCGAACGGGTGTGTTCCTCGGTCAACGTGGCCAGCACCAAAGCCGGAATCAATATGGACGCCATCGCCGAAATGGGCCACATCATCAAGAAAACCGCAGTAATGACCGCCGACCGCGGTTCGATCGGCTGCGCCAAGCTGGTGGTGTTCGCCAATGCGCCGGAGGACAACCCGTTTATGGCCGGAGCGTTTCACGGCATCGGGGAACCGGAGACGGTTATCAACGTTGGCGTTTCCGGCCCCGGAGTGGTGGCTTCGGCCATCCGTCGCGCCGGAAACTGCAATCTGCTTGAACTGGCGGAACTCATCAAAAAGACCGCTTTCAAAATAACCCGAGTGGGCCAGCTGGTGGCGCGCGAAGCGGCCGAACGGCTGAATGTGCCGTTCGGCATCGTTGACCTGTCATTGGCGCCGACGCCGGAAGTGGGCGACTCGGTCGCCTACATTCTGGAGTCGATGGGGCTGGAAAAATGCGGTTGCGCAGGAACCACGGCCTGTCTGGCACTGCTGAACGACGCGGTAAAAAAAGGCGGCGTCATGGCGTCGCCGCAGGTCGGCGGGCTTTCCGGCGCCTTCATTCCGGTTTCCGAAGACGCCGGAATGATCGAAGCGGCCAAGTGCGGATCGCTGACTATTGAAAAACTTGAAGCTATGACCGCGGTATGCTCGGTGGGGCTGGATATGATCGCCATTCCGGGCGACACCGAGGACGCCGTGATCTCCGGCATCATCGCCGACGAAATCTCCATCGGCGTGGCCAACACCAAAACCACCGCCGTCCGACTTATCCCGGCGCAGGGATGCGGCGTCGGCGACATGGTCAGCTTCGGCGGACTGCTCGGCGAAGCGCCGGTTATGCGGGTCAACACCGGGTCTCCGGCGGCATTTATCGGTCGCGGCGGCCACATTCCGGCGCCGATCCACAGCCTGAAGAACTGATGAAAACACGGCGGACGATCATTACCGGCGACCGCGGATTTATCGGCGGTCATTTGTTCGGCCGTCTGCACTGCGACCCTCGCTTTGAAGCGGCGGAGTTTGACCGCAACGCGTTTTCGTCCGCTGAACGGCTCGCCGCCAAGCTCGACGGCTGCCAGGTTGCGGTGCATCTGGCCGGAATGAGCCGCAGTGATGACGGCGATCTGCTGTACCGGGTCAATATGAAACTGGCGGAAACTCTGGCGGCGGCGCTGACATTGCTTCCGGCCGACCGCCGTCCGGCACTTTTTTTCGGCTCCACCACCCACATTGCCAAAAACACGCCGTATCACGCCTCAAAACGCGACGCGCAGGCGCTGTTTGAACGCGCCGGACTGGATGTCACCACGCTGTTGATGCCGAATGTGTTCGGCCCCTACAGCCGACCGTTTTTCAATTCGGTGGTCTCCACCTTCTGCCGAATGGCGGCCGACGGCGCAACGCCGGAGCGCATTGACGACGCCGAACTCAAATTGATCGACGTTTTTTCACTGAACAACATTATTGCCGAAATGATTTGGGAACACAAGCCGGACACTCCGGCCGCCGCGGTGAACATTCCGCACCGCTTTACGCTCCGGCTGCCGGAACTGTGGAACAAACTGCTTGTCATGTCGGGACGGCGTTCCGGCTCCATTCCGGCGGACTCCGAGTTCGACCGTCTGCTGTACGCCGCCTACTCATCCTATCTCAACCATTGAGCCGACCGGCGCTTCGCCGCCGCCGCTTTGCACAACAAAAAAAGCGCATCCGTCATTTAACGGATGCGCCCTGAATTCAGTCTGATCGGGACGTTAAGCGTTGACCGCCTTTTCGCCCTCGACAAACGCCTTGCGGTTGAGTTCGATCACTTCCGGCTTGCTGCTGAAGCTTTCAAACACCGCTTCGTTGAACACCTTGTCGAAGTCGGCCTTGTCGCCGCCCTCAAGGAGGTTGTTCTTCTTGAGCACCGCGGCCAGCGCGCCGAGCAGCACCGAGTTGGCGCACTTGGCGTTGCCGAGTTTCAGCGCGATTTCCGACGCGTTCACGCCGCAGATCACCACGCCTTCCGGCAGCGGCGGCAGCGTCATGGTTGAACTGTCGTAGATCAG
>JAEWSS010000347.1 GCA_023459755.1 Verrucomicrobiota bacterium
ACCTGCTTGCCGGCGGGGTCCGCGAAATCGTGGTAATCGCGCAGGACGTAACCTGCTACGGTGCGGACAACGAGTCCGGCGACAACTTGGAAAAACTTCTGCTCGAACTCGATAAACTGCCCGGAGAATTTTGGATTCGACTGCTCTACACCCATCCGGCGCATTATACCGACGGGCTGATCGAAGTGATTAAAAATTCGCGCCACGTCCTGCACTACCTCGATATTCCGCTCCAGCACATTTCCGACCGGATTCTTAAGTCGATGGGTCGAATTGCCGGCAAAACACGGACGCTCGAACTGCTGAACAAACTGCGCGCCGCCATGCCCGACCTCGCAGTGCGCACCACATTCATCACCGGACTTCCCGGAGAAACCGAAGAGGAATTTTCGGAGTTGCGCCAGTTTGTAAGCGATTTCAAATTCCATCGGCTCGGAGTCTTTGAATACGCGCCCGAACCCGACACGCCGGCGGCGGTCATGCCGGACCAGGTGCCGGCCAAGGTCGCACTCAAACGGTCGAAAGAGTTGATGACACTCCAGATGGAAATTTCCAAAAAGCTGAATCAGGAATTGATCGGCCGGGAAATGACCGTGCTGATTGATGAGGCGGACGGTAAAAACGGTGTCGGCCGCGGGACGGCTGACGCGCCCGAGATCGACAATGCAATATATGTAAAGTCGTCGAGAAAACTGCGCGAAGGCGAATTTGTCCGCGTGCGGATTACCGGCGGCGACGAATATGACCTTCAAGCCGAAGTTGTAAAACGATAGGAGTTTTTCGATGACCTGGAACCTGCCAAACTCGCTGACCGTCGGACGAATTTTCCTCACTTTTATTTTTGTGGCATTGGCCGCGGTGTCCGGTATGGAGCCGGCGCCGGTGACGACTTCAAGTCTGATTTTGCGCTGGATTGCGTACCTCTGCGGCATCGTCGCCGGACTAACCGACTTTGCTGACGGCTATCTTGCCCGCAAATGGAATCAAGTCAGCGATTTCGGCGCCCTGATGGACCCGTTGGCCGACAAGATATTTGCGACGGCCACGATGATTCTTCTGGTTGAGTTTGATTTCATGCCTGGCTGGATGGCGGTGGTGGTGCTGTCACGCGAGTTTCTGGTCACCGGACTGCGGACCATGGCATTAAAGTCCGGGCGAGTGATCAAGGCCGACCGCTGGGGAAAATGTAAAACGGCGCTGCAAATGACCGCGGTTGCGATTGCCGGAGCCGCGTGGATTGGGTTATTTGACATCCGGGAGAAGTTTTTTGGAGATGTTCATCTGCTGTGGATACTCTGGCAGATAATTCTGTACCTGGTGGTTTTGGTGACATTAGGTTCCGGGTGCCGTTATTTTTGGTGTAATCGTGATTTAATTTTGACCGACGCCCCAAAAAAGGCTTGATAAATTTACAAGCCGTGATATATTAGACAAAGTAAAATTTGCAATACCGGTAAAAGCCGGTATGAGTAACGGGCCGCATTACAGAGTGAAGTTGCTGTCAGTGGTTTGGTTACGCTGGAGAGATGGCCGAGTGGACGAAGGCGCAGCATTGGAAATGCTGTGTAGGGGCAACTCTACCGTGGGTTCGAATCCCACTCTCTCCGCCATTTTCATTTCCACCCCCTGATTCTGCGAGAAAAGTTAATCCCTTTGTTGTTTCGCTAAAAGGCACTGCTGTTGCGGCACTTACGCATTCTGAGCAACTGTGCGTCCGGCACACTCAGAATCACGCCGACGCCTCTATTCCGGATGATTTCGCCGATCAATTCTGAAAATTCTGAGAATCCACGCCCTTGACGGAAAACTAGTTAATGCCGATTCTGAGCTCAAAACGACCCTCGGCCGTAACGAGCAGTTCGAATCCCAACCGTTACATTTTCAAAACAAGACATTTTTTGTCAAATCAAGTTACGCTCGACGAAGTTTTGAGCTCAACAAGTGTAACTTGATTTTTGGCTTATCCGCAACATAACGATGGTTCGAATCCCGCACTGTGCCCATTTTAAAAAGCGTCACCCGGGCAAGTTAAGGTTGTAATTCTCTTATGATCAACAAGGATTGTCTTAACTTGAAACGCGAAACGTGGTAACGTTCTGAAAATGGAGTCCAAATGCAAATGCCACATCCGTAATTCTGAGAATTTCGCCTTTTCCCGAAGTCTAAAATCTGTCACTGTCGTGGTCATGTTTTCAGCACCGAGAACAATAACGGAATAAAAATTCCGGAATGTTGTGATGTGTTCTGCTCATTATTTTCTGAACCAGTCAGTTGATCTGCCAGTCCTTGTTGGCTTACCGCACCGCCTTGTCCTGGCTTCTTGAGAAAACATCAATGGGTTGCGTGTTGATCCATGATTAAGCATTGCAATATTGCATTCAAAAAGTCTATTCGCACGCAGGAATCATTGCACGATTGCAATTCCTTCTGTTTGGAGTTCTATGCGTAAATCATTATCACGAATGTTATTAAAAAAATGATGCAGGCTTGGCATGATATATGCTTTGTAAAAACAAAAACTTATAGTGGGAAATTATAAAATTGAAACTTGCAATTACCGAATGGAACGATCGAATTGCTCCGGTTTTTGATGTAACCGGGCAGGCGATAATTCTGGAGGTAAGCGATGACGGTATTGTCCGTGAAGAGAAAGTCGCCTTGCCGGATGGATGTGTCCATGACAAAATCCTGTTTCTGCGGGAACTGGGCGTAGAACGGCTGATTTGCGGCGCGATTTCCCGTCATGCCGGAATGGAGGCGGAGATCGTCGGCATAAAAGTATATGGTTTTATCGCCGGAGATTATCGAGAAGTAATCGAAGCGTGGCGCAAGGGTCTTTTGTCGCGTGATCGGTATGCGATGCCGGGCTGCGGACGGCAAAAAAGGTGTCGGCGGCGGCAGCGAAACCATTTTCTCAATGATATGGAACAGGAAAAATAAAATAACCGCCGGGCGGGTCGAATTTCCGCCGGGCAACAGGGAGAGATTATGAAAATCGCAGTGACGACCAGTGGAAATGACCTTGACGGAAATCTGGATGCGCGGTTCGGACGAGCTCCGCGTTTCCTGATCGTCGATTCGGAAACCGGCGGTTTCGAGGTCATCGACAACGCGCAGAATTTGAATGCGCCCCAGGGGGCCGGAATTCAATCCGCCACCACCGTGGTCAACGCCGGAGTTCAGGTTTTGATCACCGGGCATTGCGGCCCCAAGGCGTTCCGGGTTCTGAAAAAGGCCGGAGTCCGGATTTTCAACACCGGAGTGAAAACGGTGAGAGAAGCGGTGGCCCTTTACACCCGGGGTGAATTGGTTGAAGCGGCAAACGCCGATGTGGAAGGGCACTGGATGTAAATGCAGACGTATCCGGATTGCATCCCATGCTTGCTGCAGCAGGCGCTGAAGGCGACAAGGCTTTGTGGAATCAACGAATGCCGCGTTTTTCCAGTCATGAAACGAATTCTGAGGTGTATGGCCAATTTCGACCCCGATTTGTCGCCGCCGGAAATGGCCATGTACATTCACCGGATCATTCGCGGGGAGTGCGGAAATCCCGACCCCTACTCCGGGATGAAGCATCAGGCGATCGCCGCGGCGCTGGGTCACGAGAGCCGCATCAGGCAGATGATTATGGCTTCGGAAACGCCGTTCCGGGCCGCGGTGCGGTTTGCGCTGGTGGGGAATGTTCTGGATTTTGCCATATTTGACTGGAATCCGCAACGGCTCGAAGAGCAATTGGAGCTGGCGCTGCATCAGCCGCTTGACGAAACGGCGTTGACCCGGCTTGAAAAAGAGGTGGAGTCCGCGACGAAAATCATGGTGCTGGGGGACAACGCGGGCGAATCGGTTTTCGACAAGCTGCTGATCGAACAGCTCGGCCGCAAACAGGTGACATACGCGGTACGCGGCAATCCGACGATCAACGACGTCACCATGGCCGACGCCGTCGCCTCCGGGTTGAACAACACGGCCAAACTGCTGGGCAACGGTTCGGATGCGCCGGGAACTTTGCTGGAACGGGTTTCCGGGGAATTCCGGCGCGAGTTCGACTCCGCGGATCTGGTCATTGCCAAGGGACAGGGGAATTATGAATCGTTGAGCAATTCCGGTCGGCGGATTTTCTTTCTGACGCAGGTCAAGTGCCCCGTGATTGCCCGCGACCTGCAAAAGCGTATCGGCGATTGGGTTATCGCGGAAAGCAAAGCAACGGTCAATTCCCAATGCGGAGCGTAATAATGAAATCCAGTCAACCATATTCGATACATGTCATCGGCGATAAAATATTGAGAACTCCGGCGGCGCCGATTGTTGAAATAACCGATGAAATTCGGAACATGGCACAGCGGATGATTGCAACCATGTTTGCCTTTAACGGGATCGGGTTGGCGGCGCCGCAGGTCGGCATAAGCCTCAGGCTGGTGACCCTGGGGGTACCGGCCCGCGGCAATGGCAACACTCCCGGAGAGGCGGCGCTGTTGGCGCAGATGCCGCTGGTTTTGATCAATCCCCGCATCATTTCCCATTGTGAAGAAACCGCAATGCATGAAGAAGGCTGCTTGAGTGTTCCGAATATTTACGGTCATGTGGAACGTCCGTCCGTGGTTTTATTGGAAGCGCTGAAACTCGATGGTTCCCGATTGGTCATGGAATGCGGCGGATTGACGGCCTGCTGTATTCAGCATGAGATTGATCATCTGAACGGAGTTTTGTTTGTAAAAAAGGTCATTCCGGATGAACAGTATGAGATACGCCGCAAGGCGGATAAGTTGGAACAGCGGTACAGTGCGATGAATAATCATATTCGGATTAATCCCTGAAATTCGGAAAAAAAAGCAGGCAATGTGTAAATATGTGGAAATCAAAATACATCTTCGGTCCGGTTCCGTCGCGGCGGCTTGGCAGATCGCTGGGCATCGATCTGGTGCCGTATAAAACCTGTCCTTTCGATTGCATCTACTGTCAATTGGGGCGGACGACGACGAAAACCATGGAGCGCAAGGAGTATTTCCCGCTGGACGAAATCATCGGGGAAGTGGACCGGAAGCTGAAGGAGAACTGCGCGTTCGACTATATTACCCTGTCCGGTTCGGGCGAACCGACGCTTCATTCCCGAATCGGCGAATTGATTGAAGCGATCAAGAAACGTACCGCGAAACCGTTGGCGGTCATAACCAACGGGTCGCTGCTCTGGGACGGGGACGTTCGCTCCGCGTTGATGCCAGCCGATGTTGTGGTGCCCTCCCTGGATGCCGGAACGCAGGAGTATTTCGAAGCGGTGAACCGCCCCTGTCCGGGCTTGCGGCTGGATCGGGTGGTGGACGGGCTGGAAACGTTTTCGCGGGAATTCAAAGGGCAAATGTGGCTGGAGGTTTTTTTGCTGGGCGGGATGTTCGATCCCCGTTCACGCGCCCGGGAAATTGCGGAATTGACCAGGCGGATCCGTCCGACGCTGATTCAGTTGAACACGGTGGCGCGTCCACCCTGTGAAAGTTTCACCGCGCCGGTTCCCCGGGACGTGATGATGGAGCTTCCGCCATATTTTCCCGGCCCAGCCGAGGTGATTGCGGACTTCTCGGTCAAATGGAAAAACACGGTTCGCCCGGCAAACCGGGAGGAAATTCTCAATCTGCTGTCGCGCCGCCCCTGCAAAAGCAGGGATGTCGCGGCGAGCCTGGGGATTCACCACCTGGAAGTGCTGAAGGTTCTCGAAGAACTGGTGCGGGAGCGAATCCTCGCGGTTACGGAAGAGAACAGCGAGACTTTTTATGCGGTAATCACC
>JAEWSS010000348.1 GCA_023459755.1 Verrucomicrobiota bacterium
TAAAATCAGAATAAACATTTCCCCAAAAAACAGTTATAAACAGAACAAAAATAATTTGCCATCATACCGAAAAAACTTGAAAAAAGCCATAAAAACGCTATATTAATAGTTCGCAATAGAACCATTATACCAATAAATATCGGAGGTAAGTCGAATGTTGAAGCGGGTGTTTCTGAGGATTTGTCCGGCGCTGCTGCTGCTGGCGGCGACGCAGGCGGCGGCGGCGGACGGCCAGGCGGCGGCGGCGGACGGCCAGGCGGCGGCTCCGCCGGTGGTGGCCGACACGGTAAAGATGGCGTCCGGAAGCGAACCGAACCGCTACGTCGGCGTGGTGGAAAGTGTTGACCGGGTTGACATTATGCCGCGAGTCACCGGCACGCTGCTGGCGCGGCATTTCAAAGAAGGCGAACTGGTCAAACAGGGCGACCTGCTGTATGAAATCGAAGACACCGCCTATCGCACCGCGGTTGAAAGTCTGAGAGCGCAGAAGGAGCTGCTGGAAGCCGCGCTCAAATACGCCGCCGCCGAATATAAACGGAACAACAATCTGCTGCAAAGCAACGCGGTGTCGCTTTCCGCCCACGACAAGGCGGAGCTGGAGATCGACTCGGCCAAGGCAAAGATCAAGGACATCGACGCCGCGATCGAAAACGCGGAAAACACCTTGTCATATACAAAAATTCACGCGCCGATCTCCGGACGGATCGGCAAAAGTCTGCTCACCGAAGGCAACCTGATTACACCGCAGGGCGGAAAGTTGACGGACATTGAGTCGGTGGCGCCGATCCACGTCCGCTTCAGCCTCAGTGAGCGGGCGTTCCGGCACGACTTCGGCGGCAGTTCCGGCATTCGGGAAAACGCCGAAGTGCGCGTGATGCTGGCCGACGGATCACTGTATCCCGAGTCGGCAAAAATCGCGTTGATTGACAACAAGGTCTCGGTCTCCTCCAACACCGTAACCTTGTGGGCGGAGTTTGCGAACGCCGACGGCCAACTGTTGTCCGGCGGCTTCGTGACCGTGCTTCTCGCCCGCAAAGCAGACCGTCAATATCCGGCGGTGCTGCCGTCGGCGCTGATCGCCGGCGGAAATGGATACAGCGTTTATGTGCTCGACAAAGACAACGCGGTCGAGGAGCGCGAAGTCGTCTGCGGAGGCGTTTCCAACGGTCTCCAGCTTATTGTTTCCGGACTGACCGGCGGCGAACGGATTGTTGTTGACGGTATGCACAAAGTCCGGCCCGGCCAGCGTGTCACGCCCGTGACCGACGACGACAATACGGAACGGAGCGAGTGATCCCATGTTTGCCGAATTTTTCATCAACCGTCCAAAATTTGCGTTTGTCATCGCCATCGTCACCTCGCTGGTTGGAATAATCTGCCTCCTGCGGCTGCCGATTGCGGAATACCCGGAAATCGCGCCGCCCACGGTGAAGGTCACCGCCATGTACCCGGGCGCCACCTCGCAGGTGATAACCGAAACCGTAGCCAGCGTGATCGAAGAGCAGGTCAACGGTATCGAAGACCTGATCTATTTCAAGTCGGAGAGCGACAACAACGGCAACTATACTCTGACGCTGACCTTCGAGCCGGGAACCGACTCCGACATTGCGCAGGTCAACGTTCAGAACGCCGTTCAGCGCGCCGACGCCCAGCTGCCGGAGACCGTTCGGCAGATCGGCGTGGTCACCCGGAAACAGTCCACCGACATCGCCGGCGTCTATGTGTTTCTGACCGACGGCACCGAGCTGTCGATGCTGGAACTTGCGAACTACGTCCGAATGAACATCAAGGACGCTTTCGCCCGGCTGCCGGGCCTCGGCTCGGTGGAAATCCTCGGCGAACGCAACTATTCGATGCGCGTCTGGCTCGACCCGCTGAAAATGTCGCTGCTCAAACTGTCGCCGGAAATGGTTATTGCAAAAATCGCGTCGCAAAACGCCCCGATCGCCGCCGGCGCTCTGGGCGGTGAAAAATCCAGTCCGTACCTCCAATACAAACTCGACGCCACCGGCCGCCTCAACACGCCGGAGGAATTTGCCGACATCGTGATCGCCGCCTCCGAGTCCGGCGAACAGATCCGGCTCGGCGACATCGCCCGGCTCGAACTCGGCGCCGAACGCTATACCGATGAAGGAACCTTCAACAGCCGCCCCAGCGTGGCCATGGCCATCTACCGGCAGGACGGCGCCAACGCCGTCGAACTGGTGAAAAACGCCGATAAAATGCTCGAGGAACTCAAAACTCGTTTCCCCGCCGGTGTGGAGGCGGTTCACGCCTACGATCCGAGCAGTTACATCGTCGAAAACGTCAAGGAGATCAGCGTCACATTGATAATGACGCTGCTGCTGGTGGTCGGCATCACCTATATTTTTCTTCAGAACTGGCGGGCGACCGTGGTTCCGGCGCTGGCCATTCCGGTATCTTTGCTCGGCACGTTCTTCTTCATGTCGGTTCTGGGATATTCGATCAACGTTCTGACCATGTTCGGCTTGATTCTGGTGATCGGGTCGCTGGTTGATGACGCCATCGTAGTGGTGGAAAACACCATGCGACTGATCGACGACGAAAAATTGTCCCCGCGTGAAGCCACCGCCAAAAGCATGCGGCAAATCACCAGTCCGGTAATCGCCGCCACGCTGGTGTCGGCGGCGATCTACGCGCCGATCGGCTTCTACGGCGGCATTGTCGGAACGATCTACATTCAGTTTGCGGTCACGATGTGCATTGCGCTGATTCTGTCGGCGGTCAACGCGCTGACGCTGAGTCCGGCGCTCTGCTCGCTGATTCTCCGCCCGTCGGACGGGAAAAAGCGGAAAAAATTCCTGCTGTTCCGCTGGTTCGACAACGCGCTCAACTCCACAAAAAAAGGCTACATCACATTCGCCATGTTTATGGTCCGCCGCTTTTATCTGACCATAATCATGATTCTCATTGTGCTGGCGGCCAACCTCTGGATGTTTGAAAATCTGCGCGGCGGTTTTCTGCCCGACGAAGACAAAGGCAGCCTACTCTGCGAAATCGAACTGCCGCCGGGAGCCGCACTGGCCCGTACCGAAAAAGCCATGACGCAATTCAGTGAAAAATGTCAGAAAATCCCCGGCGTCAAGGATGTCATCACGGTCTCCGGCTACTCGCTGATGAGCGGCTCCAGTGAAAACCTCGGCTTCGCGATCATTGCGCTGGACGACTGGAATCTGAGAAAAACGCCCGACCTTTCCATCACCGCCCTGCGCGACAAAATCATGGCGGTCGGAGCCGAAAACCCCTACGGCGAAGTTCGTGTTTTCCAGCCTCCGGCGATCATGGGACTCGGCGTCACCGGCGGCGTCACCCTTGCATTCCGCACCGCCGGCAGCGACACGCCGCAGCAGTTCGAGCGGCAGGTCGGCCGACTGCTCGGCATGCTGAACGACAAAAAACTGATGCCGGACGTAATGTACGCCTTCAGCTCCTTCAACGCCCGCACCCCGCAGCTGTTCATCGACACCGACCGGCAGAAGGCCGAAGCGCTCGGCATTCCGGTCAGCCGGATCGCCATGGCGCTTCAGAGCAACCTCGCCAGTTTCTATGTGAACGACTTCAATATCAACGGCTATTCGTTCAAAGTCAAACTTCAGCTCGACGGCGCCGAACGCGCCGGAATGAACGCCTTCGATGAACTGAACGTGCAGAACGACCGCGGCGAAATGGTTCCGTTGAATGCCGTCGCCACGCTCAAGCCGATGCTCGGTGCGCGCAAACTTGAACGGTTCGACCAAAACCTTTCCGCCGCTGTCACCGTGATTCCGGCGCCCGGGGCCTCCACCTCGCAACTGATGGACAAGATCGAACAGCTGATCGGCAGCGATTTCACCAATGAATACACCGTCAGCTGGACCGATATGAGCTATCAGGAACGCAACAACGACGGCCGCATTCTGCTGCTTATGACTCTCGCGGTGATATTCGGTTATCTGTTTCTGGTCGCCCAATACGAGTCGTGGACGATTCCAATGCCGGTAATTCTGTCGGTGGCGTTCGCCTCGCTCGGCGGTGCGGCCGCGCTTTACTTCACCGGCATGCTGCTGGACATCTATGCCCAGCTCGGACTGATTATGCTGATCGGTCTCTGCGCCAAAAGCACGATTCTTATGGT
>JAEWSS010000349.1 GCA_023459755.1 Verrucomicrobiota bacterium
TTTGGGCAGCATGGTGTTATAGTCCGCGTCGGGCAGCGCCACTTCACGATTAAACCGGACCGGAATGTTTACGGTCGAACCGTCGGCATATTTTACCGTGAATACGGCGATTTCACTGCCGCCGTACATGGCAACGGGCGGTTTTCGCATCGAATTCAGGAAAAAGAGCCGCGACGCCGCAAGCCCGTCGGGGAAATCGATCTCCGCCCGGTCCGGCAGCACCGGATTCAACTGGGAATGAACCGACACCACCGCCGGAAAGCCGTCGCGCCGGCCGATCTTGAACTTGACGGCGCAACTCAGCGGCTTCAACAGTTCGGTATCGAAGCCGAGCATCGGCTCAACCAGGAACGGACGACCCGCCGGATCAAGTTTCAGATTGGCGGAATTTCCAATGTCGATCATGCGTCCGGCGCCGAGATTGTCGCCCATTTCGGGGAACATGCGCAGATTAAGTTCGTCGCCGGGCGAAAAGTCGTTCGCCGCATCGGAGAAGTCCCACGCGCGGGCGCCGACCGCGATATAGGCGGCGACCTGCTCGGGATTGTCCTGATATATCCGGTCGAACCCGCTGTAGCCGGCCCAGGTGGTTCCCATCACGCCAAGGCACTTGTTGCGCAGCACGGCGTCGGTCATATTGCGAATGTTGTCCCGCTCCATCCAATGACAGCCGACCACATCGAACCCCTCGCCGCGCATATCGACGATGTTCGGTTCGTTGACATTGGCACCGTAGTTCCAATGGGCGAACACAATGTCGCGCGGAAGCTCCTTCCGTGCCTCGTCCAGCCCGAAAAGACTGATCGTTTTGCCGTCTTCGGAAAACACGTCCGGCGAACGCATGAACATGTCCTGCCACATCATCATGCGCAGATTGTTGCGCTTGCAGTAGTTGTAATAAAACATCACGTCGTCCATGATCAGTTTCCGGGCGCCGATCTCGCGGTTCTCGGGAAGCGACGGATAGTCGTACTCGCTGCCGACCTCGTCATGTCCGATGTGCAGATAACGGGGGTGATTGAAAACCTCTATAACCTCGTCCAGCGTCTTCTCCATCAGCGGATGCACCGCCGGATGACGCGGATTGTAAACCGTGCATTTGTCCGGATTCTCGGCCATATCGCGGTTCTGGCCGTTTTTGAACAGCCACTCGCAGTGGCCGAGCGTCTGAAACAGCGGATGGACTTCAATAAAGTTGTCGTTGGCCAGTTTGATGAGCTTGCGAAGATCGTCCTTGCTCATCGCCCACGGCTGATGCACACTTGCGGTGGCGTCCCAGGCAACGTATTCGCACTCGATGAAAAGCGTATTGATCCGCAGCGGAGTCAACAGTTTTTCGATGATGTCGCCGTGAACTTTGAGCGAAGAATCGTCAACCATGATCAGAACGGCGCGCATATCGACGTCCGGCCAGTCTTCGATCCGGACGTTGCGGCGGCGGCGGTCGGCCAGCGTGCGGATGGCATAAAACACACCGCGCGAATTGGAGGCGGAAATCGCCACCCCGTCGTGCGCGGTTTCCAGCGTATAGCCGTCCGGGCGGATCGCCGGATCAAGCGTGACGGTGACCGGAAGTTTTTTGGTGCGGTTTCCGGTGTTGAGTTTATCCAGCGCGGCGGTCAGGCGGTCGCCGTCGGGAAATCCGTCGGGAAGAACCAGATAATAGTCGGTCTCCGGCAGCAGCACCTCATCGCGCACGGTAAAGGTTTTGCATTGCGGCAGAAGCCGCGGTTTTCGCGGCTGCGTAACGGCCAGCTTGTCCGTCACCTCAGCCTCCGGCGCACCGGTCGCGGAAAGCGGAGCCGGAAACTCGACGCCGGGAGCCATGTCGAATTTAACCGAAATCACCTCGTGAAATTTCTCTCCGGCGGCAAAATCGCCGATTCGACCGATCCAGATGCCGGGAGTCGAACACTCAACCCCGATATCGAACCCGAAACCGCGGCGGTCAACCGCCGACAGCGGCAGACCTTCCAGCACCTCAATCGTGTAAACACCCAGCTGGGTATCGAAGGCGATCTTTTTCCAGTTCTCCACCAGCGGACGAGACCGATACACCCAGTCGTCCGGAATTTTCCCCGTCACCGTCGAGCCGTCGGCCAGCTCGGCGGTGAATCCGGCGCCGCGCATCAGCGCCTCGGGGATCATCAGCGCGGAATATTCAAATGCGGCCGGAGTGTCCGGCAGCGCCTCGCCGTCCAGCGTTACAATCGCGCAGTCCGGACGCACCTCCGCGGAATATTCGTTGATGATATATTTCTCCGGCGGCGGAAGCAGTTTCAACGTCAATTTATAACCGTCGGCGGTATCAGTTCTCAGCGTTTCGCTATTCCACCAGGTGGTCATGAAATATTTATCGCCCCACGGCGGCTGGGCGGCGATGAAACGGGAGAACAGCGAAAGGTCGATTCCGCGCCGCAAAGCGACGCCGCCCGATGAAAGCGAGGCGGAATACCCGATCTCCGGCGATCCGGCTTCTCCGGCGGCGCACGGAACCGTCGCGGCGCAGCAGCAGACCAGCAGCGCAGCGAGTTTCATGACAAGTCGATTCATTTTGGTTTCCTTTATTTTGTTATGGCTCTTTGTCCAATAAAACATTCATGTCCATGCGGCTGAACAGTTTCATCAGCCTGGCGCGGCGTTCGATCTCGGCGGCGCCGGGAGAACGCAGGGCCGTCAGCACGGCCGGAGCCAGCTCCGCACCATAGACATAGTCGCGGCAGTCCGGGCGAACCATCGCCGCCCGGCGCGACTTCACCGCCGCGACCAGCTCCTCCGGCGAATCTCCGGCGGCAAGAATTGCCGTATATT
>JAEWSS010000350.1 GCA_023459755.1 Verrucomicrobiota bacterium
AACCAGCGGAGCGGCCAGCAGCGCGGCGCCAACCGCCGCGCAAACCCGGGGTTCCCAGCCGCAGAGATTCCCCAGCGCCGCCAGCAGCACGGCGGTGCCGGAATATATCGCCGCCGGCAGAACAAACGCATGAAGCTCGAGCTTTTTAAGCATCTCCGCCATTTCACGCGCCATGGCAAAGGCGACCAGCGCCGCCGCGCCGCCGAATATCCAGCGCCCCGGCACCGGACAGACAAACATGAAGACAAACACGCACAGCAGTACGGTAAAACTGATAATTCTGAATTTAAACACTTACTTTTTCCTTCCGCCGAACCGCCGGTCGCGGCTTTGATATGATTTTATAGCTTTGTCGAATTCCGCTTCGTCGAAGTCCGGCCAGAGAACCGGAGTAACGTAAAGCTCCGCATACGCAAGCTGCCAAAGCAGAAAATTGCTGATCCGAAACTCTCCCGAGGTGCGTATCATCAGATCGGGATCGGGTATCTCCGGGTGATAAAGATAGGATGCAAACTTTTTTTCGTCGATTTTGTCCGGCGCGATCTTTCCGGCGGCGGCATCCGCCGCGATGCGTTTCGCAGCGTCCGCGATCTCGGCGCGTCCGCCGTAACTCAGCGCCAGGATCAGCGTGCCGCCGCGGTTGTTGGCGGTGGCGTCAATCGCCGCGAGCAGTTTTGAGCGCGACGGATTCGGCAGGTCTGAAGTCCTCCCCACGGTCAGAAGCCGAACCTGATTTTTCATCATCGCCGGCAGTTTGCGGTCGATGAAGTCGCCGAGCAGTCCCATCAACGCGGCGATCTCCTGAGGCGACCTTTTCCAGTTTTCGGTACTGAACGCATAAAGCGTCAGATATTTCACGCCGAACTTCCGAGCCGTGTCCATCGCCAGCTCGACCGCGTCGGCTCCGGCGCGATGTCCTTCGGCGCGCGGCACTCCGCGACGTTCGGCCCAGCGCCCGTTGCCGTCCATGATAATGGCGACATGCTCCGGCGCTTTCAGTTCATTCGCCATAGAAATGCTCCTCGACCGCCAGACACACCGCGTGGTAGATCGGCAGATGGAACTCCTGAACCAGATAAGGCTCGGACGCCGGAACCGTCACTGAGAGTTCGGCGTATTTTTCGCACGAGCCGTGGCGGTCGCCGGTCAGCAGGGCGGTGTTCACCATCTTGAGTTTAGCCGCCATCAGCGCGTAACGGATATTGGCGGCGTTGCCGCTGGTGGAGATCCCGATAAACATGTCGCCGGGGCGACTCTGGGCGTAAAGCTGCTGGGCGTAGACGTAGTCGGCGCCGACGTCGTTCCAGAACGCGGTCACGAACCCGATCTGGCTGTGCAGCGCCACGCAGGGAAGCGCCGGTTCAAGCACGGCGGCCAGTTTTTCGCCGTCGGTGCCGAAGTCGGAAACAAGGACTTCGCGTTCGTCTTCGGCGATATGGCGGCGAAGACGAAAACTTTTGAGCAGTTCGCCGGCGATATGGTCGGCGTCGGCGCAGCTGCCGCCGTTGCCGGCGACGAACAGCCGTCCGCCGTTTTCATACACGGCAATCACTCGCGCCGCGAGTTCGGAAATTTGCGTTTTGCACTCTTTCAGCGCCGGATAACGCTCGATTAAATCGTCTATTATCTTATTCATAAGTCAGCATTCCTTTATCGAGTTATAAATATAAGACGTTTTGCGTATTTTTCAAACCGGACTTACGCTTTTCTGCCGTGGACAATGCGTGGACGGCCGTTATAGTCGGCGATCACGCCGATTTTTGTAAACCCGGAGGTCTCCAGCAACTTCGCCACGGCGCAATCCTGCGTTTCGCCGATTTCCAGAATCAGCATTCCGCCGGAAGCGATAAAGTGCGGCGCCTGCTCCACGGTCAGCCGGATCAACCGCAGCCCGTCCTCCGGCGCGGTAAGCGCCAGCCGGGGCTCAAAGTCGCGCACTTCGGCCGGACACTCCGCAAGTTCGGACTCGGACACATATGGCAGATTGGCGGCGACAAGGTCGAACACACGACCGTTCAATGCGGAAAACAGGTTGCTTTCGACCATTTCCACCGCGGAAAATCCACAGCGGTCACGGTTGCGCCGGGCGACGGCCAGCGCCGCCGAGCTGACATCCACCGCGGTCACTTTTAGGTCGCGTCTAAGGTCGAACATTCCGAGTGCGATCGCGCCCGACCCGGTTCCGATATCCAGCACCCGCGCGTTTCGCGGCGCATTTTCGGCGGCGAACGCCACCAGCAGCTCGGTTTCCGGCCGCGGGATCAGCACCGCCGGCTCCACTTCGAGTTCAAGGTTCATGAACCAGGCGCGGCGGAAAATATATTGCAAAGGTTCTCCGGCCTGTCGGCGGCGCATGGCGTCGAGCGCCGCGGCAACACCGTCCGGAGCCGCCGTGCGGCCGCCGGAAGAAAACGCGATTTCGCCGCGCCGCAGTCCGAAAACCTCATCAATGATATATTCCGCCTCAAACCGGTTGCCGGAAAGCCCGGAGGTCAGCGTTGAAAGCAGTTCGGAGAATGTCATTGGCGCGGCGACGCCTCCCGGATCAGGTCGCGGAATTCGTCCGGCGAAAGTTCGCCGACCGTTTTGCCGCGCGCCGCGAGTTTTTCACCGAACTTGATCGCGGTCTCCTTCATGACCTCGTGTGTTTCCTCGCAGCCGCCGACCAGAAGAAAATTGTCGCCCTTGGTGAGTCGCTGATGTCCGTCGTCGCCGTCCAGCCCGACTCCGGCCAGAATCGACGCATCGGCTTTTTTAACCACTTCGCGGAGTTCCTTTCGTTGCTTCTTTCGCCCATAATATACGCCGGCGGCGGCGCTTTGCAAGAAAATATCGGATACCGACTTGCTTTTTTGCCGTTTGCGCTTTAATTTATGTTAAAGAGAACACAAAATGGAGGGCCTGTATATGAATCCCGTATGCGACAAACTGCTTAAGAATTTTGAAGAACACTCGAAAAAAGCGCTCGGAGTGATGACCGACGATTTCAATACGGTCCGCACCGGCAAAGCCTCGCCGGCACTGATTGAGAACGTGATGGTCGATTACTACGGCACCCAGACCAGACTGCGCGACCTCGCCGGAATAACCGCCCCGGAACCCCGCATGCTGCTGGTTCAGCCGTGGGACGTTTCGGCGGTCAAGGCGGCGGAAAAGGCGATTCTCGCGGCCAACATCGGCCTCAATCCGGTCAATGACGGCAAAGTGCTGCGCGTGCCGGTGCCGGAACTTTCCGAAGAGCGCCGTCAGCAGTTGACCAAACAGATCAAACAGCGCTCCGAAGAGGCAAAAGTCGCGGTCCGCAACCTGCGGCGCGATGCGAACGACGCGGCAAAGAAGGCCCAAAAGAGCGGCGAAATGACCGAGGATGACCTCAAACAACTGCTCGATCTGATCCAGAAATCCACCGACAAGACGATCGTTGAGATCGATAAGGCGGTGGCGGTCAAGGACAAGGAGCTGATGAGCATCTGACGCTGCATCCCAACTGATTCAAAAGCGGCCGGAAACCGATATGTTTCCCGGCCGCTTTTTTTGTGCGGGATTCGCTCAAAGACACCGAATCTTCGACGCGGGGTGCAGAGGTTGCGGCGCGGCGGGCGGCGGAGGTCGCGGCGGGGCGGGCGGCGGAGGTCGCGGCGCATTTTCGAGTCCGGAGATCACCCGCCATTGCAAAATATTCGCGGCGGCCGACCGCCTGAATGTCGGGACAAAAAAACGGAGCCGGTTCCGGCTCCGTTAAAATTCAGCTGAAAATCCGCTATTGGATGACGCGCTCGCCGCCGTCCGGCGAAAACTCAATGGTCTTAATCGGAATGAATCCGGTGCGCGAACGGTACATCAGCTGTTCGCCGTCCATCTCATAAAGCC
>JAEWSS010000351.1 GCA_023459755.1 Verrucomicrobiota bacterium
CGGAACCGTGACGCGGCTTACTCCGGGTGTCGGTTATACTTCCGGAGAAGTGACTTACACTTATACTGCCGACGGCCGCAATCTGCTGTTGGATATTTATGGAAAATTCATCCGGCTCAGCGGGCGAAGCTCCGGGAAAGACTCGGTTTTGTATGCGGAAAACTGCCGGGTCAAGAGTATTCTGACCGGTACTTCGACCAGTGTCGAGGGCAGTGTTTACGCGGTGGTGAATCTGGCCGACCTCAATCCATGCAACATTTACGGCGGCGGCAATGCCGTCGGCGTCGGCGGCGCGGTCTGGCTTACGCTGGCCGGCGGCGGGTATTCCGGCATCATCTACGGCGGCAGTCGGGCTGGGGACGGCAATACGGCGGTGAAAGTCGGCGGCGCGGTAAATGTGTCGGTCGGCGCGATAACGCACGACGACAACCGCAAACTGCTGCTGCTCGGGCAGTATTCCGCCTGGCTGGTCGGCGGCGGGGTGGCGGCGAACGGCGGGGTGGCGGAGGTCGGGGGAAACGTCAACCTCTCCATTGTCGGCGCCAAACGTCTGGCGCGGGTTATAGCGGGAGCGCAGGCGCAGAACTCCGGAAGCAAGGCGACGGTCGGCGGAACCACTTTGTATATAGCCGATTCGGTGATTGCGTCCGATGTGTACGGCGGCGGCTATGCCTATGACGGCGGCGTAAGCACCGTGACCGGTTCGACCGCGTTGAAGATCGACACCACATCCGGTTCGGTTACGGTGCAGGGCAATATTTACGCCGGCGGAGCGAATCCGCTTCACTCCAAGCTGGGCGGCAGCTCCGTGGTGGGCGGCGGTACGCTGACGATGTTCAGCGGCAGCGGCGACCGGCTTAATGTCGGGGTGGTTTCCGGCGACGGTCGGGTGGTTGGTTCGGTGAGCGGGCACCGGGTGCTGGACTTCGAGGATTTTTCCGGTGAATTTTCCGGAACTGCGATCAATTTTGACGATCTGGTGTTCGGCGGCAAAACCGCGACGACGTTGAACTGTCCGCTGTCGATCGGGTCGCTCTGTTTTGACCTGACCAACCGGGTGGATATGGACGACGTGTCGTTTGCGCGGCTTGACGACCTGTCGTTTTATGACGCCGCGGTGGTCAAGCTGATTGTTGACATCGAGGATTTCACCGCCCCCGGAGACCGCATGCTGCTGGACATCGACGACACCGGTCTGTTCGACGGCGCAACGATTGAATTATGGAGTTACGACGGCGGCAAACTGGCCTCTTTCGGAGTTGACGAGTCCATCGGATTCGCCGAGGGGGAACTGCGTCTTACCCGCGATTCGGGGGCGCTGGCCGTCTCCTATACGGTGTAGATAAAAAATTACGCCGCCGTCCATTGTGAAATCGGACGGCGGCGTTTTTTTTGCCGTCGGCAGCTGGTTGCGACTCAGGCTCAGGCGAAGACAAGTTCGCCGAAGCAGCGCGGCAGGTGGAAGTTAAGTTCATCCACCGGACTCCAGGCCAGCCAGTGCGGGAACGCGGTTTTGTCGCCGCACTTGTAGAAGTTGGCGCGCCATACGTCGCCTGACTTCGGGGCCTTGAAGCCGCGTTTTTCAAACACGGTGAACGGGATGAAGAAACCAAGCTCCCAGTCCACCGGAACGCCGAACCCGTCGGTTTTGCGCGGCAGGGTGGGGGCGGAGACGATGCCGGAAGCGTCGTCGGCGCTGAGCATGTTGAAGGCGGCGAAGCCGTTAGGCGTGCGCTTGCTGTCGGTGATATGGGAGCAGAGAAAAACGCCGGCGCCGGAAAATTCAAAATTGATATAGCCGTTGTTGCCGGCCGGTTCGACGAAAAACTCCACACAACTGTCCAGACACACCGGGTCCTGAAATTTTTCCGCGGCGCAGCGGACATGTTCGCCGGTTGTCTGAAAGCGGCCGAAGATGCCTTTGTCGTTGTACAGCAGTCTGGCCGAGGTCTTCGGCGATTTTTCCGAAGACTCCGGGCGGGTGAATGAAAGCTCTGCGATGCCGGCCTTGTCCCAGGCCTTTGAACTCAGGAGGCTGACGCAGCAGAAGTCTTCTGCCGCGCGTTCGATTATGTATTTATTCATTGTCAAGCGGTCCTTCCGGTTGTTTTTTTCCGCATTGATAATATAGCACGGCGGAAGAATACGGACAACCTTGAAAATTGGATTTTGTATGCTAACTTATTGGTTATGACTTTTTAAACTAAAACAGGTGGCAGTCAAATGGGAATGTACAGAACTCACAACTGCGCGGAACTGCGCAAAACCGATGTCGGCAAAACGGTGAAACTGGCCGGATGGATACACAGCGTCCGTGATCACGGCGGCGTTATCTTTATCGATCTTCGGGATCATTACGGTCTTACGCAGATCGTAATCAATCCGGAAAAGAATTTTTATCAGGAGCTTGACCGCTGGCGTCTGGAGACCGTCGTCTCCTTTGAAGGCGCGGTGGTGGCGAGAACCGAAAGCACAATCAATCCGCGTCTGGAGACCGGTGAGATCGAAGTCGTGGCCGAGGCCATGGAAATTCTCGGCGAGACCGAGCAGATTCCGTTTCAGGTCGCCAAGGACGACCAGGCTCCGGAGGCCACCCGCCTGCGCTACCGCTTTCTCGACCTGCGGCGCGAGCGGCTCCATAAAAACATTCTGCTGCGCTCCCGGGTCATCGCCGAGATGCGCCGCTATATGAC
>JAEWSS010000352.1 GCA_023459755.1 Verrucomicrobiota bacterium
AACGGCAGAGTGGACGCTTTTGTGGCCGGAGTGGGGACCGGCGGCACCCTGACCGGAGTCGGCGAAAAACTGCGCGAATACAACCCGGACATAAAAATTTTCGCGGTGGAGCCGGCCGATTCGCCGATTCTTTCCGGCGGCCGCCCCGGACCGCATAAACTTCAGGGCATCGGCGCAAACTTTATTCCGCCGGTGCTCGACCGCGCCATAATCGACGAAGTGATCCAGGTCGGCGACCGCGACGCCGGACGGATCGCCCGCGAAGCCGCCAAACGCGAAGGTCTGCTGATCGGCATCTCCTCCGGCGCCGCGCTGTTCGCCGCGCTCGAACTGGCAAAACGGTCGGAATTTGAAGGTAAAAATATCGTGGTTCTGCTTCCGGACTCCGGCGAGCGCTACCTTTCCAGCTGGCTGTTCGAGGTGAAGTAGACAATGAAAAAATATCAGACGCTCAAGCTGGCTCCGGTCTGGAAACTTTTCACCGGCGACGGCGTGGAACGCCGGGACGCGAAAGAGGCCGGATATTCCAACATCCTCACCACCGCCGCCGGACGCGACATTCCGGCAATCGACCTTAAACTGGTCAAATGCAAAACCGACCTGAACGAAGTGCTCGGCTACCGGGTTCCCTGCGGAACGCCGTCGATACTGGTCAACCGCATCGAGTCGAAAAGCGACGTGCCGTGCCAGATCGGCATCGGCGTGGACTGGTGGTTCGTCTGCTACCTCAACGGCCGCGAACTTTACAGCACCCTCGAATCCGGCGGCAACCGCAACGCCGTGCCGGAGGTGGAGGATCATATCATCGAACTTCCGCTTCACGAGGGCGTCAACACCCTGACCATTCTGTTTCTGGCCGGGTCGAGCAGCCGGAAGATCGCCATCGGCAAAGTTCCGTTCACCGACCTTTCACCGCGCCGCGCCGAACTGCGCAATCCGCCGTGGCTGCTCAATCCGCGCCGGGGAGGATGCACCGTCCGATTCACCACGCTGGGCGCAATGGCCGCCGGTGTGGAAGTCCGCAAAAAGGGCGAAAAAGAGTTTCACCGCGTATGGGAGACGGTCAACGGCATTCTGCGCCGCGACAAAGATCTGCATTCCATCGAACTCGACGGTCTTGAACCGGGAGCGTCTTATGAACTGCGCCCGGTAATGCAGTTCACCGACACCAACGCCGTCCGGGTCGCACCGGAAATCACCGCCTTCACCGCTCCGGCCGGAGCCGCGGCAAACCCGGAGTTTTCCATGTTCGCGACCGGAGACACCCAGCTGATGCCGGAAAACCGCCGCCGGATGCTGGAGACCATTTTTGAAGCGCCCGGCAGCAGAGAGGCCGACTTCTTTGTCCATATCGGCGACGCCGGCAGCACCTTCAACCATTTTGAACCGGACTATTTCGACGGCCTGATGGATGTGTTCCGCGAACGCACCGGCGGCGGAAAATTTTATCTTCCCCTGCGCGGCAACCATGAATTTTTCGGCCGCGACTGCGTAAAATACGCCGATTTCTTCGGCACTCCCGACGGCTTGACCTTTCAGGCCTTCCGCCATGCGGAGTGCTTCTTTAACTTCATCGAAACCGGCTCCGGCGGCGCACCCGACCCGTTCGACGAAAAAAGCTATATGTTCGTTATGGAGGACGACTATCTGCGGCAGGAGGAAGCGTGGCTGAAGCGCATCGCCGCATCGGACGAATTCAAAAGCGCAAAACTCCGGGTGGTCTTCGCACATGCGGCTCCGGCCATGATGAGCGACTGGCCGCAGGCGCGGCAGCTGGCGGAGCGGGTCTTCGGTTCCGACGGCATCGATCTCTGGATCGGCGGCCACGTCCACGCCTACCGCCGCACCATTCCGGGAACCGACCGCTATCTGACCAACGTCGCCGCTCCTCCGGCAAAACCGCTGAACAGCGGCAGAAAATTCCGCTATCCGGTCATCACCATCGACGGCCCGCGCGAAACCGGCGTCGAAATCTCCGGCACAATGCTGGAGTTTTCGCCCGGAAGCGTCGTTGTCACCACCCGCGACCTTCACAACCGGGTGATCGACCGCTTCCGGCTGTTCCCGGGCGGCAAAGTCGAGGAACTCATCCCCGGCAATGCCCTGCTTATCGCCGCGGAAACTACTTCGAAAGAACGCTGAGGTCGGCAAACCAGATATAGATCGCCGCCACCACCAGAAGAAGAAGTCCGCCGGCCAGCGGTGCAAACTTCCACGGCGTCATGTCGGTCGCCTTCGCGTCCACCGGGACGTAGGCGGTCCGGCGCGGCGCCACTTTGCCCCAGACCAGCATCATGACGATCAGGAAGGCGAACACCAGTGCCACAAAGTGGTATTCGCTCATCACCGTCAGCACCGACTTTGCTCCCGGCATGAAGTATCCGGCGGCGATCAGCAGCACGCCGGCCAGCAGCGCCGTCAACGCCGCCTTGCCGGGAACATAACGGGTGCTCATGCCAACCACCACCACCGCCAGAATTGGAATAAAATAAATCGCGTTCATCGTCTGAAGATAGTTGAAGATTCCGCCGGCTTTAAACAACAGCGGCGCAATGAAAATGCACACCACCGTCAACACCGCGCCGAACCAGCGGCCGACGCTGACCACTTTATGGTCGGACGCCTTCGGGAACAGCAGCCCTTTATAAATTCCGAGGCTGAACATCGTGCAGGTACTGTTCAACGCGGAGTTGAAACTCGACAGAATCGCCCCCAGCAGCACCGCCGAGAAAAAACCCAGCAGCGGCTTCGGCAGCACATAATTGACCAACGTTCCGTAGGCGGTGTCCTTGGAGCTGACATTAATCAGGCCGTACTTGGCGGCCATCACAAACGCGATCAGTCCGGGAACCACCAGAAACAGCGGACCGGCAAGTTTGAGCAGCCCGGTCATCAACACGCCTTTCTGCCCCTCTGCCAGCGACTTGGCGCCGAATGTCCGCTGAATGATCTGCTGATTGGTGCACCAGTAAAAAACGTTGATGAACAATATTCCGGTGAACAGCGTGAAGAATGGAACCTCCGACTCAGCTCCGCCGATTGAATTCAACATGCCGGCCTGCCCCGACTCGCGGACAAAAATTTCCGCCCCCTCTCCAAACGATCCGCCGCCCAGCGCCTCAAGCGCAAAAAAGGTTATCATCAGCCCGCCGGCCAAAAGGCCGATGCCGTTGAACGTGTCCGACACCGCGCAGGTTTCCAGACCGCCCCACAGCGCGTACAGCGACCCGATCACCGCCACCGCCGCCACCATCACCAGCAGTTGTCCGTATTCCGAGGTTATTCCGATGTCGGCAAAAAAGCCGTCCACTCCGAGAATCCCGCGCATCCCCTGTGCGCCGGTGTAGAGAATTATCGGCAGTAGAATCACCGCGTAGGCCAGAAGAAAGATCAGATTGCACGCCAGCTCCACCCGGCGGTCGAACCGCTGCGCCAGATACTGCGGAACCGTGGTGATCCCGGCACGCAGAAACCGGGGCAGAAAAAACAGTCCCATAAGCACCAGAGCCACCACCGCCACCACCTCCCACGCCATCACGCACAGCCCGTTGGCATAGGCGCTGCCGTTAAGCCCGACCATCTGTTCGGTGGACAGATTGGTCAGCAGCAGCGATCCGGCGATGAACGGCCAGCTCAACGATCGACCGGCCAGAAAAAAACCGTCGTTGCTTGAGTGTTCGGTTTTGCGGGTGAAAAACCAGGTGGCCAGCGCCACCAGTCCGGTAAAAAGCAGGAACGAGACAACAGCTGTAATCATAGCGTACCCTCCTCATTATTTTGCGGGCGCAAAGAGCTTATAGAAGTAAGATACATCCGGTTCCAGTTTTGTCAAACCGGAAAATGCGGAACGCCCTGCGGAAAAAAGTCACCCCCGGAAAACAAACTGCACCAGAAGCATATACAGCAGCGTGCCGCCGAAAACCGACACCGCGATATTCCGCCACTTCAGATGCGCCAGTACAATCGAGGTTATTGCGATCGCCTCCGGAAGCATCGACGGCCAGACGCCGAAGTCAACGCCGCTCACGCAGTAGACGATCAGCATCGCCACCGCCGCCGGAGACATCACCCGGCCGAGATACAGCACCGCGCGCGGCGGACGCTTCCCCAGGCCGAACAGCACGAACGGCGTCGCCCGCAGTGAAAACATGACCAGCGCCATAACTCCAATCGCACCAAGCAGATAACCCACGCTCATTCCTCCGCCTCCACTTCCGGGTACAGCCGCGCCATGCGCCGCCGCAGCGCCAGCAGTGCGCCCAGAATCGCGCACATCGCCGGGAACAGCATGCCGCCGGCGCCGAAGGCAAAATACGAAGCGGCGGTGGCCGACAACCCGATCAACGCCGGCACCCGGTTGCGTTTTTCCCGACACAAGTCGGTCAAAATTACCACAAAAATCGCGGTCATGGAAAATTCGATGCCGGTGGCGTCGAAATTCAACAGCGTTCCGGCCGCGGCGCCGATCAGTCCGCCGACAATCCAGTAGCTGTGGTTAAGCGCGGCGACGGTGAACATATATTTGTGGCGGTCGGCACCGGGCGGAATCGCGCACCCGGTAAGCAGCGCATAGGTTTCGTCGGTCAATGCGAACACCAGATAGAGCGAACGCCAGCCGCCGCCCTTGAATTTGTTCAACAGCGACAGTCCGTAGACCACATGGCGAATATTGATGACTATCGACAACGCCGCGATCTGCAGCAGCGGCATGTGCTCGTTCAGCATCGACACTCCGGCCAGCTGCATCGAGCCGCCGTAGATCGTCAGGCTCATCAGTCCGGCCCACGGCACGGCTATGCCAAGCCGGCTGAACAGAACTCCGAACGCCATTCCGAGCGCCAGATATCCCACCAGCACCGGAAGTGTGGTGACAAAGGCGGAACGATAAAAACTCTTATTCATAAAACACCCGAACAGTAAAGTCGACGAACGGTAAAATCAAATTATTCGCCGGCCGGGTCGCCAACCGAAAATTCCGGCTCGCTCATGTCCACCGTGCGCCCCTGTTTGCGGGAAGCCTCGGCGGCAAACACCATCAGGTGCGTCTCCAGCGACCCGGCGGCGTCGGACAGTATTTTCGACGGATCGTTGTTCAGGATCGCTTCGATGAATGACTCCAGACACATTTTGTCGCCGCCGCCGTGTTTGGTTTCCAGTGTTCCGCGGTCGGGTTCGATCTCGATCTCGCGCGAACTGTTGCGCAGATAATTATAAATTTTTATCCGGCTGCCGTCGCAGTACACCTCGCCCTCGGTGCCGAAAATCGTGGTGCGCCGCTCGCCGTATTGAGAACAGCCGACCAAAGTAAACGACGCGGTAACGCCGCCTTCAAATTCCATGATCGTCACCTGATGGTCGGCCACATCGTTGTCACAATCGAAGACGCAGCGGCCGTATGGACCGTTGCGCATGGCGTCGAGAATCGCCTCCTCGGTAAGAACGCCGGAAACCGACTCCAGATAACTGTCGATCTTCCCCTCGCGCAGTCTTTCCAGATAGAAGTGCGGCGCATTGTAGGCGCACTTGCAGGCCAGCGGACAATCCAGACAACGCGGCGTCGCGCCTTTCGGCATATTTTCACGGCGGAAAAACGACAGCTCCCCGAATGACGATATTTTTCTGCTCCGTTTGCCGACAATATATGAAATCCAGTCCACATCATGAATCGATTTGGCCAGCAGGAAACTCGAAGATTCCGCCTCTTTTCGCCAGTTTCCCCTCACATACGAATGAGCGAACCGCCAGTGGCCGACCGGCTCCAAATGCTGAACCGAAACGATTTTCCCCACTGCTCCGTCCGCCAGCACGCGCTGGAGCAGCGCGGTATAATTTGCATAGCGCATGACGTGGCACACCGAAAACATTTTTCCGCTTTTCACCGCGGCGGAAACGATCCGGCGGCATCCGGCGGCGTCCGGCGCCAGCGGCTTTTCGATCAGAATATGATAACCCAGCCCGGCAAACGCCTCGGCCGGTTCAACATGCATGCGGTCCTGAGTGCCGATGATTACCGCGTCGGCGAAGCGCGGCACGGCCGCGGCGTCGCGCCAATCGGCGAAAATGTGTTCCGGCCGGATGTCGTGGTCATGCACGATGCGGTCGCGGAAAAAGGCTCTCGGCTCGGCTACTCCGACGATTCTGGCACGCAGGCCGAGCCGTTTTACGAGTTGACTGTATATCGAACACCGCCCGCCGGCGCCGACGAGCAAAATGGTTACCGTATCCATGACGTTCCTTTTGATATTTAAATCAAAAATATATCACGACCCGGTTATTTTTCAAGAATTAAAACGGATAAAGCACATTTTTTTGCCGAAGTCCCCCATTGTTCAACATCGTGAACAGTTCAGCGGCTTGCATTAGCGGGACTACGCGGTATTTTAAGATAAGCATTTGAGCAAAAATTGGAACGATTGAAACTTCAAAAAGGAGCAGAAAAAGTGACTCAGCCCGTAAAACTCGTAATTGCCGGAGCCGGATGCCGCGGAACCGGGTACGCGCTTTTTGCCGAACAGCATCCCGACCTCGCGCAGATTGTCGGAGTGGCCGAACCGCGTGAATTTTATCGCCGCCAGATTGCGGAAAAACATCACATTCCGCCGGAACACTGCTTTAATTTGTGGGAAGATATGGTCAAGGTTCCGAAATTCGCCGACGCGGTGCTGATCTGCACTCAGGATCATCAGCATGAAGCGCCGGCAATCGCCTTCGCCGAACTCGGCTACAACATCATGCTGGAAAAACCGATGGCGGTTTCCGCCGAGGCGTGCCGCCGAATCGTGAAGGCGGTAAAAAAGGCGAACGTGGCATTCGCAGTCTGCCACGTGCTGCGCTATACGCTGTACTCTCAGGAACTTAAAAGGATTTTGAAGTCCGGAAAAATCGGCGACGTAATCTCCATTCAGCATCTCGAGCCGGTGGCGCACTGGCATCAGGCGCACTCGTTCGTGCGCGGCAACTGGCGCAACGAGGAGGAGTCTTCGCCGATGCTGCTGGCAAAGTGTTGTCACGACGTGGACTGGCTGCGCTATATGATGGACAAACCGTGCCGTAAGATCCAGTCGTTCGGGTCGCTCCGCCACCTGACCAGGGCCTGCCAGCCGAAAGGCGCGGCCGACCGCTGCACCGATTGTCCGCCTGAAATCGAGTCGAGCTGTCCGTATTCAGCGCTCAAAATCTATCTGCGCGACCGCGTCGCCCGCGGTCTGCTCCAGTGGCCGACCGACGTGCTGACCCCGGTGGTCACTCCGCAATCGGTGGCCGACGCCCTGCGCAACGGACCTTACGGCCGCTGCGTCTACGCCTGCGATAACGACGTGGTGGATCATCAGGTGGTAAACATGGAGTTTGCCGACTCCACCACCGCCGCCATGACCATGACCGCATTCTGCGACGAAGGCGCCCGCCAGACCAGAATCTTCGGCTCGCGCGGCAGCATCCGCACCGACAGCCGCTTCATCCACGTCACCGACTTCCTGACCGGTGAAACCGAGACCGTTGACACCAATCTGCTCAATGACGGCGGCATTCTCTCCGGACACGGCGGCGGCGACATGGCGCTGATGGCCGCCTTTGTCAAGACGCTTGCCACCGGCGACCGCTCATACATTCTCTCCGGCGTGGACGAAACTCTGGAAAGCCACCTGATGGTCTTTGCCGCCGAGGAGTCGCGCAAAGCGGGCAAAGTGGTTGACGTAACCGCGTAACCAAGTTTCCCCGTTACCACCCCGGAAGCGGCGCGGCTTGAAATGCCCCCGCTTCCGGAGTATATTAATAGAGCGCGGCCGACCGCCGGAACAACCCGCCGCGCCGGGAGACTGCCAACCGATGAAACTTTTGTTTTTTTCCGACATTCACGGCGTTCCCGCAACGCTGAAACGCCTGTTTGAACAGGCGGACGCACTGCGCCCGGATCAAATGATCCTGCTGGGCGATGCGCTTTATCACGGTCCGCGCAACGGAGTGCCGCCGCTTTACGACCCGCCGGAAACCGCCCGGCTGCTGAACACCCGCAAACAGGAAATCATGGCGGTGCGCGGCAACTGCGACTCGGAGGTCGATCAAATGCTGCTGGAGTTTCCGGTCATGTCCGACTTTTCCGAAATCCTGGCCGACGGCCGCCGATTTTTCCTGACCCACGGCCACCTCTGGAACGCCGGTCATCTGCCGCCGCTTCCGGACAAAACGGTTCTGGCGCACGGCCACACCCACGTTCCTGAACTGCGGAAAATCGAAACCGGAACTGAAATAACGGTCTTCAATCCGGGGTCGATTTCACTGCCCAAGAATGAAGCTCCGCAAACCTTCGGCTGGTTCGACGGTGCGGAGCTGTCCATCCGCCGGATTGACAACGGCGAAATTCTGTCAAGGCTGGAAATATGAGTGCCGCCGCAACCGGTGAGGCTCACGCCGAACGGCTTACCGCCGCCTGTTTGCTGAGCCTGGTCGGCGGTTTTCTCGACATCTACACTTATTTGTATCGCGGCGGAGTGTTCGCCAACGCCGTAACCGGCAACCTGGTGCTGTTCGGGCTGCATCTGGCATCGCTCGACTACATCGTTTGCGCAAAATATCTGCTGGCGATCACCGCCTACGCCTGCGGAGTGTTTGCCGCCGAACTGGTGCACCGCAAACTGCCCGAGGCGCGACGGCTGGGCTGGCATCAGGCGGTGCTGATGATTGAGGTGTTGTGCCTCCTGCCGATCGTCATGATCCCACGCGGCGGCTTCGACTTTGCGGTAAACGCACTGGTGTCGTTTGTCTGCGCGCTTCAGGTCCAGACATTCCGCCGAATGAACGGACTGCCGTTCGCCTCCACCATGTGCACCGGCAATCTTCGCAGCGGAACCGAAGCGTTGTTCCGTCAGGTTTCCGGTCAATCCGCCGGCGGAATACGCAGCGCCCTCCACTATTATCTGGTGATCGGCTGTTTCATCACCGGAGCGGCTGGCGGCGCCGTGCTGCTCCGGACGCTGGGGGAACCGGTGTTCATACTCGCTCCGGTCGGACTGATCGCGGTATTTTTCATGATCATCTCCAAACGGCAGCACGCCCTGCTCCGGCGGAGCTTGTTCAGACTATCCGGACGCCAAAAGCGGAGTTCCGGCACGCGGCGATGAAAACGGCGAAATCATGGTTGGCCGGAACGGTTGCGGCAATGGTACTGATGGCGGCAATGGCAGCCGCCGCGGAAATTTCAGGGCGTCACGAATTTTATTTTCCAGAACTGCTGGCAATGGCGATGGGCTGTCTGTGGATGGACTCGCGCCCCTGGCGCGCCGGACGTAAAATGATGGTGCTCAGTCTTGTCGCCGGCGGAGTTGTCGGCTATATGCTGTCGCTGTCGCCGTGGCCGGGAACGGCGGGAAAGATTTTGATCGGATTCGCGGTCTGCGGTGTCTGGCTGGCCGGGTTCGGGATCAATGTCACGCCGATGCTGTCGGCCTGTCTGCTGCCGCTGTTGATCGGCGGCGCCACCTGGCTTTATCCGGCGGCAATCGCCGTTGAAATGGCGACGCTGACCGCCATCGAACGATGGTTTGAACTTCGCGGACTGAGGAAACCGAAAAAATTCATTCCGGTCGAAGGATCGCTGCGACTCCGGCTGTTCCGTTGGGGAATGCTGACCGCGCTGCTCGCGCTGGTGCTTTATCCGGCGCGACTGATCGGCGGCTATGCGGCGGTGCCGCCGCTGATTGTGGGATTCTGTGTTTTTGCCGACCTCAACCGTCCGGCGCGCCGTCATCTGCCGCTGGGAATACTGTTC
>JAEWSS010000353.1 GCA_023459755.1 Verrucomicrobiota bacterium
CTGCAGGCGGACGGCGTCCGCTTCGTCAAACCGGTATTTTTTGCGCTTCCCCGCCTCTTCGTAATCGGTGACCCCGTAGGCGAACAGGAGCACGCGTTCCGGCGCCGCGGCCTCCGGCGTGCTTTCAAGCGCCGTCAGCTCCGCCGGCCGGGCGGACAGGATTTTTTCGTTTTTTCCATAAATCTCCTTGACTTGCAAATCGTTGTGCGATATAATAACATTGGTTGCCGGGTTGGAGTAAATACCGTGATCACCGCTCAGACGGTGAAAAACGGGTTGGGTCACAAGCCACACGCCAATCTCGCCTTTCCGCCGTTCGGGAAAACCGGACGGGGCGTTACGCCTGTTGAGTCGCGGAATTAAAAATGCGGAGGTCCGGGGATGGCGGCCCGGGACGGCGGCCGAAGTTTCCCGGCGGGAGGTTCCCGCCGGGATTATTTTTGCCGTTGAACCTGCGCGATATAACCGGGTGACGGATATTGGGCAGATACCAGATACCACGCCGACCGGGTATTACCGGAACTTAACAGGTGGAAGCTCAAGCGGAGGAGGGTTCGCAAAAGGAGGAGGGTTCGCAAAAGGCAAAGCAACGTTAAAAGACGGAGGAATTTCTGCGGAAAAACTTGTTTTTGCAGTCAATTCACAAAAATGCCACCGCCCGCCCCACCCCCCAGCAGCAGCAATTTGCAAAAAACAAAAAACGGTGTATATTATCTTCATAATCGAGATATTTCATAATCGAACCATTCTAAAACGGGAATTTATCTGCAATGGATATGTCGACTTTTAAACGGATGTGCCGTCTGCTGGAACTTCAGCGGCGCGGTTATTTCGAAAAAGCCTGGCCGCTGCTGTGCCGCAACAGTCTGGCCGCCGATCTGTCCACCCGTCAGATCAACCACCTGATGATGATCCGCTTCAGGATGCCCTGCAATCTGAGCGAAGTCATGCACCTCACCGGACTCTCCAGTTCGGCGGCGTCGGTGTTTGTTGACCGGCTGGTCAAATCCGGCGTGGTCCGGCGCGACACCGACCCGAATGACCGCCGCAATATCCTGATCGGCCCCACCCCCGAAACGCAGCGGTTGTTCAACGCCATTGACGAACGGCTAAACGATTTCATCATCGAACAGCTTGCCCTCTGCACCGACGCCGAACGCGAACTTATCGAGGCGGCCAGCGCAGTGCTCTGCCGCCGCCTCGACGAAATTCCGGACTGCGCCGCCGAAATCCAGATCAAATCCGGAGAAAAAAAATGACAATACACCATTTAATCACCTCCGTCGCCGTAATCGCGGCGGTTGCATTGACGGCCGGGTGCGCGGCGGTCAACGCCGACGATCAACCGTCGGAAAGCGCGACGGTGCGCGCCGCCCGAGTCGCGTCCGAGTCGCGGATTCTGGGCGAAAAAATGCTCGACGCCTACATCGCCGATGACGCCGACGACTTTGTAGCGCTGCTCTCCAACGACCTGCGCCGCAACTTCGACACCGACGCCTTTGCCGCCAATCGCGCCACAGTTGAAGAAACCATCGGCTCCGCGCAAAGCTATGAATTTCTTACCGAACTTGATGCTCCAGTCTTCCGCACCTATCTCTGGAAGGTGCGTTTCAACAGAAAAGCCCAGCTTGACGAAGATAAACTGTTCAGTCAGGAGACGGTGTTCAGAATTGTCACCGCCGACCTCGACGGCAAGCCGTGTCTGGTCAGTTTCGGGTTTCTATAAAGAAATAAGTCTCAACAGGGGAACCATTCAAAGATGCAACACCTACGAAGCGCGGCATGTGCCGCCGTTTTCGCTGTTCTGCCGGCCGCAATCGCGGTAAACGCCCAGGACGACACGCAGGTAATTCATTTGCGGCAGGACAATGCCCAGGTGAATTTCGTCAGCAAGATTTACGAACTCAAACATGTCAAAGCCACCGACATACTGCCGTTCATCAACTCGGCGGTTCTGCGCTACAACGCGAACTCCACGGTCAGCCGGGTCAAATACGCGCCAGGAGACAACGCGCCGGACGCGCTGATGGTCTCCACCGGCGTCGATTTCATGCCCTATGTGGACGGACTCGTCGAGATGATGGACCGCCCCGGCGTGAAGGACGCGGCGGGATCGCTGCTGGAAGGCACCGGCGTCTGCCGCATCGCCTACACCCCGCGTTACCGGGCGGCGTTTGAATTCACCAATTTGATCGACATGCTGATAAGCTCCTCCGAAGGCCGCGCCTATGTCAACGGCGACACCAACACCGTCTTCTGGCGCGACGAGGAGTTCGCCGCAAAAAATACGCTGAACTGGGTAAAACAGCTCGACCGTCCGCTGCCGCAGGTCGAGGTTCGCGTCAACTACTACGAAGTGCGCGACAGTACGCTGCGCGACATCGGGTTTGACTATCTGGCCTGGAAAAACGGTCCGGGCGTCAATCTGTTCGGCGTCGGCTACAATGTGGGAGCGCTGAATATCGACGAAGCGTTCCGCAGCGTCGCCACCGCCGCGCCGGTGGTTGCCGACATGGCTTCGTCATGGAACTGCGGCGGATTCTTCACCGCTCCGCAGTTTGACATGAGCTTCATCCGGGTGCTTCAGCAGTCCGGCAACGCGAATCTGTCCGCCTACGGTTCGCTTACCATGGTCAACACTCCGGTAACGACCAACGCGGAGTTCCGCGAACTTCGCCGGCTTCAGC
>JAEWSS010000354.1 GCA_023459755.1 Verrucomicrobiota bacterium
ATGTGGATCACCGCGCCGGCTTCGGTCTCGTCCACCGCGATGCAGTTGCCGGCCAGCGGACGCTGACGCTCAACCGCCGCACGCAGAGCGACCAATTCATTTTGAAGTGAAAACATCTGCTGTTCGAGCAGTGAAATTCGGTCGTCGTCCATCATAGTCACCCCCGCTTGTTCCAATAGTACTGGTTCCACTGTTCGCCGGCCGGAGCCAGACGATAAAAACGGTCGATTCTGGTCCAAACGCGCCCGCGGTTGTCCGCCAGATCGGAGGCGCGGATGTCGGAGCGCAGCCACACGCCGGTGTAGTCGCCGACCTTGCCGTTGAAGATCGGCCCGGAGGCGTACCATTCGTTCAAATCGGAAACATGGGTCCCGGTGCCGCCGATCAAATAACTCGACTCCTTGACCATCATGGTCTTGAGCGGCTGACCGGCGCGAAGAAAACGCTCGGCGGCAATCAGCGGACAATCGTTTTGACTCCAGTTCGCGGTCGGCAGCCGCTGCCCGAGCGAGTTGATATAATAGCCGCCCTCGGCCAGCGAGACGCGAAATTCCGGAAAACTCACTTCATAGTCCACCCGACTGCCCAGGTTTCCGCGGTCGTCGAGGTTGGCGGACAGCGAAGACAACGGCGGAGTGGAATAAATGCCGCGCGCCTCCAACGCAACCTCGTATTCCACCTCGGAAATTTTACGCGACGTCATGGCGGTCACCACCGTGTCGGCGTCGGCCCAGGAGTCGGCCGCGGAACCGACCGGATAGGGAAACGCCGCAAGCTGCGCCGCCGGAACACTCCAGACCGACGACCATACCCGATCGGTCCGCACACTTCCGGCGGCGGTAAATCCGAGGTGCCGTTCGCGCACCTCCCGTGAACGACACACCGCCTGACCAAACGATCCGGCGCTCAACACCACACGGAACTCGCCGCCCGGCAGACGCTCGACCGTGCGTCCGGTAATCAGAAAACCGTCACCCGCCCACACCGCCGCCGCGCCGACCTCCGGAATATCAGCCGCCTGCGCCGCCGGATAAATAAACTCCGCTTTTTTTACCGCCGCGCCGTCGCTTCCCACCGTAAGCGTAACCGCGCCGCGCAATACAATCGCGTCCGCCAGTTCGCGACCAAAAAATTCAAGCACCCATACGCCGCTTTCCGCCGCCGGGGTCACCGTAAACGCGGTCACCGCGATTCCGGCGTCGCGCACCAGTGTTCCGCTGTTTCCGGCCGCGACCGGAAACATGGCGCCGATCTCTCCGGCCAGTGCAAACACCTCGGCCGCCGACAACGCCGACACCTTGAATCCGGTTTGACAAACCGTTGCTCCGGACGCATCCACGCTCCGCTTCATTGCCTGATTCTGAATTGTCTTCATCTCGATACCTCCATTTCGGACAAGTTTGCAAAACCCGGAGCTGTCAACCGTTACAGCGTTCCAACGGCATAAAAAATCACTTTTCTGGCCCCCGGCATTTGCGAAATTCCTATTTTGGAACTATTTTAAAACGACATTATATCTCTGACAGGGACGACACACATAATAAAATCACGGACTTTGCTTGATGAAAAATATTTTGATTGTAAACTGGACTTTTATCGGCATCTTTCTCTGCGGCGGCGCGATCCTTACCGGAATTGCCTATCCCGATCCAAAATTTCTTCTGCTGGCGGCCGGCGGTTTTGTGGCCGGCGGCGTGATAACCGTAAAGATCCGCCGCGAATGGCGCTCCGGTGTGGTTCTGCCGCTGCTGGCGATCGGAATGTCGTCTCTCGGTCTCGGTTATGAGCTTCACTCGACCAGCTGGTTTTTCTGGATCGCCTGTCCGGCGCTCGGCGCCGGCGGTGCCGGGATTCTGGCCGCGCTCGGCGGGTCGGACCGCATCCGCGGCAGGTTTCTCTACGCCGCCGCCGTTGCGTTTGCGCTGGCCTTCACCTGCGGACTTCTTACCCTTAACGGCTGGCGGATGGCCGCCGACACCTGGTGGTGGCTGTTCTGGTTTTACTGCGGCGGCTGTATGATCGCCAGCTGTTTTGTGCCGTTTCTCTGGATGCGGCTGTTCGCGCTGATTCTCACCCACACGATCTACCGGGTGGTGCTGTTCAACACCGAGCGGATACCGGACAAGTCCGGCGCACTGCTGATGGCCAACCATGTGTCGATTCTCGACGCGCTGATTCTGCTCTGCTGCACGCCGCGCCGAATCCAATTCATGATTTACGAGTCGTTCTTCGGGCCGTGGCCGCTGCGGATAGTCTTCAAAATTCTTGGCGTGTGGAAAGTTCCCGGACGCGGAAAAGTCAAGGAGATGCTCGCCCTGCGTGACAAACTGCGCGAAGCGCTGGAACGCGGCGAACTGGTGGCGGTGTTTCCCGAAGGCAAAGTCAGCCCCAACGGCGTAATGCAGCTCTTCCGCGGCACGGTGGACGAACTGCTCGGCCCGGTGGACGTTCCGGTAATTCCGGTCTGGCTTGGTCTGCTGCACGGTCCGCTGGTGACGCTGGACAAGGGGAAAATCAGTCTGAACAAGGTTTTGTATTATCCAATGCTGGCGTCGGTGGCGGTGGGCAAGCCGATCGACCGGCACCTCAGCGGCTTTGAAATGCGTCAGATTCTGCACGAAATGGGCGCCGAGGTCGAAATGGGGCGCCAGTACCGCGAGATGCCGCTGCATTATCAATTGCTTCGGAACGCGCGGCTGTTCCCGTTTGAATGCAATTACAGCAACGCAATGGAAAAGGGGATTTCCAACTTTATGCTGGCGCTGAAGTCGCTGATTCTCAGCCGGAAGATACGCCAGCTGGTGCCGGAAGATCAGAAATACGTCGGCGTCATGCTGCCGAACTGCACCACGGCGGCGGCCACGCTGTTCGCGGTGCTGTTCGCCGACCGGGTGCCGGCGATCGTCAACTTCACCTCCGGGCCGGCGATACGAAAAAAGGCGCAGGATAAAGCCGGCATCAAAACAGTGTTCACCAGCCGCAAATTTCTTGAAAAGCTCAAACTGGAGCCGGAAGAAGGCATGATCTGCCTCGAAGACCTGCCGAAAACCATCACCGCGTCCGACAAACTGGGCATGCTCCTGGCGCTGACGCTGCTGCCGCGCCGGATGCTGGGACGACTGTTTTCTCCCAAATCATATAAGGACGTATTCCGCACCGCGATCCTGCTTTTTTCCAGCGGGTCGAGCGGCGTTCCCAAGGGGGTCATGCTCTCGCACCGCAACGTCAACAGCGACTTTTACAGTTTCTTCCGGGTGGTCGGCTGGTCGCGTAAAGACCGGCTCCTCGGCAACCTGCCGCTGTTCCACGCTTACGGAATGACCGTCGGCTTCTGGGTGCCGACCATGGCCCGCAGTCCGGTCGTCTACATTCCCAACCCTCTGGACGCCGCCTTCACCGGCCAGACGATCCAGCACCATAAGCTGACCATGATGATGGCCACGCCGACGTTCCTCCAGACCTATATGCGCCGCTGTACCCGCGAACAGTTTTCATCGCTTCGCCTGGTCATTACCGGAGGCGAAAAACTGCGCCGCGACATCGCGGAAAATTTCCGCAAAATGACCGGGCTGGCAGTGGTCGAAGGCTACGGATGCACCGAGCTGGCGCCGATTGTATCCATTAATTTGGCGTTCAACACTTTCGACCTCGGACGAGAAGCCGGAAAACCCGGCAGTATCGGTGTTCCGATGCCGGGGCTGTTCGTCAAAATCGTCAATCAGGACACCGGTAAAATGTGCCAGCCCGACGAAGACGGCGTACTGCTGGTCAAAGGCGGCCTCGTCATGCAGGGCTATCTGAACGATCCGGAAGCAACCAGGCGGGTCATCATCAACGGCTTCTACAATACCGGCGACATTGCCTCGATGGACGAACGCGGCTACATCACCATCACCGGACGGCTCTCCAGGTTCAGCAAAATTTCCGGCGAGATGGTGCCGGACGAGCTGGTGGAGATGCACCTCAACGAACTGCTGCGCGCTGAAAACCGGGTGTTGGCCGTCACCGGCGTACCCGACTCGAAACGCGGCGAACGGCTTGTCGTACTATACTCGGTTCTGGAACTTGACGTGGCGAAACTGGTCGAAGACCTCCGGCGCCGCGGACTGCCGAATCTCTGGATTCCGCGTAAGGAAGACTTCCATTTTGTGGAAAAAATTCCGCTGCTCGGCTCCGGTAAAATCGACCTCCAGAAGCTGAAACAGCTGGCTGCCGAGCTGAATACTCAGGACTGACCCGCCGATTGCCGCCGCATAAAAGCGGAAAATAAAAAGCCGGACGCAGTGTCCGGCTTTTTTTGCGGTTGAACAGCGCTTTATTCCAGCATGATGGCACGGAATGCGGCGATTTCTTCGGGCGTTACGCCGATGCTCTGAAGGTACAGCGCGGCCTTTTCGGAGAGCGGGGTTTCGGCAGTGCCGAAGTTGTCGAAGCCGCCGGACAGGTCGTCGAACATACCGGGATAACTGAAATAGCTGTTGGCGGTAATCTCCCAATCTTTTTCCAGTTCGTCGGCCGGCACTCCGAGAACGGCATTCAGAACATAGGCCAGCGCACCGGTGCGGTCGGCGCCGGCGATGCAATGAAAAAGCACCGGATAGTTGACCGGGTCACAGAAGAGACGAAAGTTGGCGGCCATAGCGTCGCGCCCGATTTGCGACTTGAAAATATCACCGTAACCGGACGAACTGCGGTGAACCCAGTTGACGCCGTCACCAGCCGGCGAAGCATTCATTGAGGCGACTTCGCCGTCGCTGCGCAGGTCAAGGTCGGTCTTCACGCCGAG
>JAEWSS010000355.1 GCA_023459755.1 Verrucomicrobiota bacterium
GACCGATACCGATCAGCGGCGGAAAAAGCTGCGCAACATTTTTGAGCGCCTCCCGGTCTACGCCTTCACCGATCTGGACGACCGGGAAAACGTTCAGGTATTCGACCGGAACGCGGAGCTTTTCGCAAAAGAAATTAGGAGTATACGGTATAATCGACGAACCGCCGCAAAGGAACAGCCGCTCCGGTTTGCTGCCGGAATACTGTGAACGCCACAAATTGATTGAACGGCTTACTTCGCCGTGAAGCCGGGTCATTACATTGCGGGCGACTTTGCTGATGGTGGCCGCCACCTCGGAGTCCGGCTCTTCGTATGCGCCGCCAAGCGCGATAAAGCAGTGACGCCGCTTCAGTTCCTCCGCGTCGGCGAAACTGATATTGAATTCCTTGGCGATCTGCTGGGTAAGCGCATCGCCGGCAATCGGAATCGAACGCACAAAAATGCGTCCGCGCTCAACGAACACCAAATTGGAACTGCGTCCGCCGATATCCAAAATCATGTCGCAGCTCGTTTCGCCGAGCTGGTTGGCCTTCGCCGCGTTGAAGATCGCGGTCGGCGCGATTTCGATGGAGAGGATTTCCTTGCCGGAGTCCTGCACCACGTCGGTGACGATTGAGAGCAAATCGGCCTTGACTGCAACGTACAGCGCTTCAAGCTCGTCGCCGCTGTCCAGCTCCTCTTCGTCGCTGGCGGAACCGGCATGACGGATCAGCTGGTATGCCCACGCCACTTCGTCCATCGGATACGGAACGGTCTGCCGGGCTTCAAATTCAATGATTTTGGCAAGCTGCTCCCGCTGGCCGGCCAGCGGCGGCAGTTTGCTCAAGCGGGAAAATGCCGCCTGGCCGGAGATGGAAATGCGCACGCTCTTGGCGGTGAATTTGTTTTCCTGAAGCATCTTGCGGTAAGTTACCGCAAAGCCGTCGAGAAACTCTCCCTGGGCGTAGCTTTCGTCATATTCCTGCACTGCATAGCTGTCAAGCACCAGTGCGCCTGATGCGCCGGCTGTAAACTCGGCCATCTTAAGGCTGCTGCCGCCAACGTCAATCGCCAGTATCGTGTTTTCCTTTGCCATACAAAATATCTTTTATGTTTAGAGTTAATCTGAATGCTTCGCGCAACCGCCGTCACAATGTGAAAACACACCGGGTCCGGCAAAATATAATACAACCTGATTTCTATTTTGCAAGGACCAAACCCGCATAAAACAAGGACATTGCATCAAAAAAACATAATTTTTTTGTCAAGTCACTGTTTTTCCGGAACTTTTTCTGTGTCTTCCGTATTAGTTTGTACCAACGCGCCGTCGGCCGCCGAAGCCGCTTGAATCGGCTGGGTCGAGGCGGAAATGTCGCTCAACACCTCCACCTCGCGCTGCCGCTCGTTCACATCGGCACGATGTCCGATCAGGAATGCCAGCCCCAACGCCAGCACAAAGAAAACGCTGGTCAGGATGACCGTCAGCTTGGTGAGATGGCTGCCCATCTGCGCGCCGAAGACCGACTGGCCGATGCCGCCGAAAGCGGCCCCCATCCCTCCGGACTTCGACGGCTGAACCAGCACCAGACAGATCAGCAGCAGTGAAACAATCACCACCGCCACGCATATCACATTTATCAGAATATCGATGCCGCTCATAACATATTCCTACTTGGAGCTGGCGCCCTTGAGCGCGTTGGCGATCAGCGCGGCAAAGCTGTCGGCTTTGAGCGCGGCGCCGCCGATCAGGCCGCCGTCAATGTCCTTCTGCGCGGCCAGCGACTCGGCGTTTTCGGCCTTCATGCTGCCGCCGTACTGAATGCGAACCAGCTCGGCGACTTCCTTGCCGTAGAGCGCGGTGAGCTTTTCACGAATACAGGCGTGGGTTTCTTCGGCCATTTCCGGAGTGGCGGTCTTGCCGGTGCCGATCGCCCAGACCGGCTCGTAGGCGATGACCACGTTGCGGATGCCTTTTTCGCAGATGTCCTTCAGGCCGCCCTCGAGCTGACGGTCGAGAACCGCCTTGGTCTGGTTGCCTTCGCGCTCCTGGAGGGTTTCGCCGATGCACATGATGACGGTGAACCCGGCCTTGAGTCCGGCGATGGCGCGCTGATTTACGGTGGCGTCGGTTTCGCCGAAGTATTGGCGGCGTTCGCTGTGACCGACAATTACATATTCGATTCCGGTTTCCTTAAGCATGGCGGCGGAGATTTCGCCGGTGAATGCGCCGGACTCGGCCCAGTGAATGTTCTGCGCGCCGACTTTGACGTTGCTTCCCTTGGCGGCTTCGACCACGGCGGAAACGGTGGTGAATGGCGGGCAGACGACCACGTCGCAAACATCCTTGTACTGCGCGACCAGCGGCTTCAGCGCTTCGACCAGCGCAACGCCTTCGGCGGCGGTTTTGTTCATTTTCCAGTTACCGGCGATAATCAATTTTCTGGCCATCTTTAAGCTCCTTACATATTTATTAATAATGACGAATAAAAAAATATCACATCGACAATCAGTAAAGATAGCATGTCGGCAACTTTTTTTCAACCCGCGCCCCTATAAAAACCGGAATAAAGTTTATCGGCTCAAGCATAAAAATCGATAAAAGGCGGGTTGTCGGCTTGATTTTTGTAAAAAGGGGTATAAATTAAGATCACATAAAAATGGTGGTTGTAGCTCAGTTGGTTAGAGCGCCTGGTTGTGGCCCAGGAGGTCG
>JAEWSS010000356.1 GCA_023459755.1 Verrucomicrobiota bacterium
GAATTGCGCTCGGCGTCGCCCACCACGCCTTCATGGTCAAGCAGACTGCCGAGTTCCGGAACGGAGATCGACAGGTCGCTGCGGAAGGTGTTTTCACCGAAGAATTTGAACATTGCCACTCCGGCCGGAGCGCGTAAAAATCCCTGACCGCCGAGGTGACCGGGAGTGTGCCATGCGTATTTGTATTTTTCGGCGTACTCGGTGAGCATTCCGAAAAAAGCCGGGTAGACGCTTTTGACGTATTCGACCAGATGCTCCTCGATCCGGCCGGCCAGAAACGGCACGGTGTCGGCGGTTTTCCACAAACATCCGTTGATTTTTTCCAGCGCAAAGGTCGGAATGTTTTCCGTTTCCAAACGATCGGTCAGCAGAAGCAGCGGAACGCTGCGGTTGCGCTGGCGGACGGCGTCGATCAACGCCGCGGCCGGCATCTTTTCCTTCGGATTTTCAAAAGGCAGATCCCAGTCCACAATCACGCAGCCGATGTCGGCGCGCGAAGCAAACACCTCGGACGCGTCCTCATAGCTTTGTGACGGGATTACCGCGCACTCCTGCGTCTTTTCGAGTTCACCGACCAGCTCGCGCAGCCGGAACCCGTCGTCCGAATCCGCCTGAAGGTCATGCGACACAAGCAGAATCGGCCATTGCGACTTGACTATCATCATACTACTCCTCCTTGTCCGCACAAGGCGAACTCTTAGCGCATGAGACAGCCGCACCACATCGAAAAAAATTCCCGGAATACTGAATTATTTTGCACAATTCCTCATTTTGTGCAAAAAGCACCCGGTTCCGACAGGCGACCGCATGCAATTTTCTCTCTCTCCGTCTGCAATTTACAACTCTTCCTGCGCAAATCAAGTGCAAAAAAATATTTTTCACAATTTTTTTATTTTTTATTTGACTGGCTTAATTTTAAGGATATTGGTATCTGCAAGAGGAAAATTGCATTCACGAATATTATCGCGCCACCGGTGTATTGTTGTGCTTTGTAGCCGGGACACATAAGAAGAGGATCTTTGTGTTCAAATGGCGGCATGACGGCCGGCGGTTGATATAACGTGATATTTTAGAGGAGTAGTATCATGAAAAAATCCACTCTCGCCGTCGCCTTTCTCGCGCTGCTGGTTGCAGGATGCAACACGGAAGTATCGGAAGACGAGGTCGTGCTGATGCAGCCGGAGACCACGGACGTAAGCTGTCCGCCGCCGGCCGCCGACCAGAACGCAATGATGCAGACGCCCGCCATGACCGGGTGTCCGATGATGTCTTCCGACGCCCAAAATAACGGGTGTCCAATGATGTCTTCCGACACCAAGGCCAACTGCCCGATGAAAGCGGAAGATGCCAAGGCTAACTGCCCGATGAAGGCGGAAGACGCCAAGGCTAACTGCCCCGCGACGTCAACCGACGCCAAGGCAAACTGTCCGGCTAAGGCCGCCCAGCCCGCCGCCGCTGAAGCGGCAATGTAATCAACGCAGTGACAAAAAACTCAACTTAGGGGGTATGTCATGGCTGCTGACAATTCAAAAAAACTCGGTGTCTTCGCGCTTGCGGCAATCGTCATCAGCGCAATGATCGGCGGCGGCATTTTCAGCCTGCCGCAGAACATGGCGCAGGGCGCCGCGGTGACCGCGGTGTTGATCGCCTGGGTGATCACCGGCATAGGAATGTTCTTTCTCGCCAACACGTTCCGCACACTGGCCGACGCCCGTCCGGACGCGACCACCGGCATTTACGCCTATGCCCGGCTCGGATTCGGCCGTTTCGCCGGCTTCCAGATGGCCTGGGCCTACTGGCTCTGCAACATCTTCGGAAACGTCGGCTACGCGGTCATGCTGATGGACGCGTTCAACTACTTCTTCCCCGGCACCTTCACCAACGGCAACAACCTGTGGAGCATCGTCGGCGGATCGGTGGTAATCTGGATCATGAATTTCGCGGTTCTGCGCGGAGTTCATCAGGCGGCGTTCGTCAACACCGTTGGCACGATATTCAAGCTGGTGCCGATTCTGCTGTTCATTCTTATTATGTTCTTCGCGTTCCGGTGGAGCTTCTTCACCACCGACATGCTCGGTCACGAAACCGTGAAAGCGGACAATCTCGTGCCGCTCGGCGGACTGCTGGGCCAGATCAAATCCACCATGCTGGTCACACTTTGGTCATTCATCGGCATCGAGGGCGCGGTGGTGATCTCCGGGCAGGCCAGAAGTCAAAGCGACGTCGGCAAAGCGACGGTTCTCGGCTTTCTCGGCTGTCTGATCATCTACTTCCTGCTCTCAGTCCTGCCTTTCGGCCGGATGTATCAGAGCACTCTGGCCGGACTCGCCAATCCGTCCACCGCGCCGCTGCTGGCCGACGTGGTCGGCGACTGGGGCGGCTGGCTGATGAACGTCGGTGTAATCGTTGCGCTGCTCACCTCGTGGCTGGCTTTCACCATAATGATCGCCCAGATTCCGTACGCCGCCGCGAAAGACGGCACGTTCCCGGCGATCTTCACCAGTGAAAACAAAAACGGCGCTCCGAATATTTCGCTCTGGGTCACCAGTCTGCTTATGCAGATTGCGATGGTACTGGTGTTTTTTGCGAACAACGCATGGAACACCATGCTTTCAATCACCAGCGTGATGATTCTGCCGCCTTATCTGGCCTGCACCGCGTATCTGTGGAAAATCTGCGCCACCGGTCAGTACCCGAAAAACCTGCCGGTCAAGCCGTGGTTCGCGCTGCTCTGCGGCGTGGCCGGAACGCTGTACGCGTTCTGGATGATCTATGCGGCCGGTGTAAACTATCTGATGATGGCCTTTATTTTCCTGATGGCCGGCATCCCGATCTTTATAATCACACGCCGCCGCGCAATCAGACGCAAGGCGGATGAGAACGACCGGGTTGTCTTCACCAGAACCGAAAAATGGGCCGCGGTTATTATCTGCATAATCGCAATCGTTTCCATCCTCTCGATGTCGTCGCACTACATTCCCGGCGACAAGCAGTTCAACAAATGGATAAAAATGGAAGTAACCAAGGTGGTGCATGATGTTGAATGAACTCAATACACGTCAGGTTTTAATTGTTGAAGACAACACGGTTCTCCACTCCTCGACCATGGGCCGCGCGATCGACCGCCTGGCCGACGCGCTTGAGGAACGCGATATTGCCGTGCTTAACGCCGCCAGCTACTGCGAGGCCGAACCGCTGGTAATGACCAATATGGATATTGACTGTTTCCTGATCTCCAGCGACATGATGCTGGAAGTCCGCGAAGAGTCGAAGGCCGTTGCGCTGCTCCGCAAAATCAAGGAGCGTCAGAACATGGTTCCGGTGTTTCTGCTGGCCGACCGCGACAAGACTTCTCAGGCCATGAGCCGTGAAATCATGGAGATGGCCAGCGAATTCGCCTGGATTTTTGAAGACAGTCCGGAATTTCTGGCCGACCGCATTCAAGCCGCGATCGAACGCTACCGCGCTCTGCTTCTGCCGCCGCTGATGAAGGCGGTCTGGGAATACAACGAGCACAACCATGAATACTCGTGGGCGGCGCCCGGTCACCAGGGCGGCGTCGGCTTCACCAAAAGTCCGGAAGGCAAAAAGTTCTACGACTTCTACGGTCAGAATCTCTTCCGCACCGACACCGGCATCGAACGCAGCAGCATCGGCAGTCTGCTCGATCACTCCGGCGCCTTCGGCGTAAGCGAGAAGATCACCGCCAGAGTGTTCGGCGCCGACGCCTCCTATTCCGTGGTTGTCGGCACCTCCGGCAGCAACCGCACCGTGATGCAGGCCTGCCTGACGCCGACCGACATTGCCGTCTGCGACCGCAACTGCCACAAGTCGATCGAACAGGGGCTTATCATCACCGGCGCCACCCCGGTCTATATGATCCCGACCCGCAACCGCTACGGCATAATCGGGCCGATCCACCGTTCGGAAATGACCCCGGAAGCCATCTCCGCCAAGATCGAAGCCGTCCGCAAAGTCTTCCCCTATGCCGAAGACGCCTCCTACGCCGT